>JAQBFG010000030.1:0-5830 GCA_032123495.1 Candidatus Zixiibacteriota bacterium
GAATTTTGGCGCCTGAGAAATTTAGTCTTAGTAGGTCGAAATCTTGAAGAGTTTGGACAATAATTATGTTTCGCTTCGCGAAATGTCGAAAGCTATTATTGGGCAGAATCCAAAGCAAAGCGGTACGTTTCTGCGAATTAGATCCAAACATTATCCCCACCAAATCACACTTGATTCTGATTCCACCCTTCAAATAGATAACGTAAAAACGAGGAAGATTATGTTTGTTGAAAAAAACGCCTTATGCGGAACGTATAAAATCAACATCAAGTTGATAGTCTAAGGTCAAAAAATGACGGAACGAACCCATTTTAAAAACGACATAATCGGAAAATAAAATATATGACGAAACACCTGTCCTTCGAAGGAGGGAACCCATTTTGCTGTAACGAAAGGTGTTGAAATAATTTATAAGGAATTTTTGGAGTCGTGTTGGGCTCTCGGTACAAAATGTTGTAGTAAAATTGTCAGGATCACCACAATACTTTGAGATTGATGCTAATGAATAATCTGAAATCAACCAGTAGGCCGGACATTCTTGTCCGGCGTTATATCTGGACAGACAGGAATGTCTGTCCTACCTTTTACTTTGCACTTATACCGCTTTCACTATTGTCCTGTACCGGTTGCGGCGGTTCTCGAACAATTTACTGCCAAGCTCCTTACTGCGCCACTCCTGATACGCCGAGAAATTGCCTTCGTACCAATGCACTTTACCCTCGCCCTCAAAAACCAGAAGATGAGTACAGATACGATCAAGGAAAAACCGGTCATGGCTGATAACCATCACATTGCCGGAGTAATCAAGGATCGCCTCCTCAAGTGAACGCAGGGTGTTAACATCGAGGTCGTTGGTCGGTTCATCGAGCAGCAACAGATTGCCGCCGATTTTTAGCACTTTGGCCAGAAAACAGCGATTACGCTCACCGCCGGAAAGTTGGTTTGCTTTCTTTTGCTGCGAAGCACCTTTAAAACCGAACTGTGAGAGGTACTGACGAATCGGAACCTTGCGGTCGCCAACAGTGATCTCATCGACACCCTCGCCGACCTCTTCGATTAAACTTTTTTCACCTTGGAGTGCCGTTCGTTCCTGGTCAACCGACGCGATTTGTACCGTTGACCCAATTTTTATCTGCCCCGATTTTGGCTGTAAAGCGCCGGTGATAAGTTTTAGAAGCGTTGTTTTACCGGCCCCATTAGGTCCGACCAGACCAACCACCGCCGAACGGGGAAGCAGAAACGAAAGATTTTCAAACAGATTGTTATCGTCGTAACCGGTCGCTACATCGTGAAACTCCACTATTTGACTACCGATATCCGGTCCCGGTGCAATCCGAATAACCGCTTCGGATGATTTGGTTTTAGCGGTTTCGCGAGCCACCAACTGTTCGAATTCTCTGACACGGGATTTAGCCATTTCGTTTTGGTCGCCACGACTCATCTTTATCCAGGACAGTTCCCGCTGAAGTGACTTGGCGCGAGGAGAATCTTTCTTTTCCGCCGCCGCCAAACCCTGAAGCTTTTGCTCTAACCATGAGGAGTAGTTACCTTCCCACGGGATACCATGACCGCCCTCGAGTTCGAGGATCCACTTGGTAACATTGTCGAGGAAGTATCTATCGTGTGTCACAATAATAACGGTCCCGGGATATTCGCGAAGCTGTTCCTCCAGCCAGTTGACCGTTTCAGCATCAAGATGGTTAGTCGGCTCATCAAGCAGCAACAAATCAGGCTGTTCGAGTAGGACTTTGCAAAGCGCAACCCGGCGTTTTTCACCGCCGGAAAGAGTTGATATGATTCTATCGTCGTCGGGAAGACATAAAGCATCGGTCGCGACATTCATTGTCCGGTCGAGATTCCAGCCATCGACCGCATCGATTTTATCCTGAAGCTCGCCCATCCGATCCATCGCTTTTTGCATCTGATCGTCATCCATTGGCTCGGCCATACTGTCGGCGAGTTTGTTGTATTCATCGAGAACTGCTTTGGTCTCGCCGAAAGCAGATTCAATTGTTTCACGAACCGTAATATTTGGATCAAGCTGCGGTTCCTGTTCGACGATACCGGCTTTGAAACCAGCCGTTAGTTCGGCATCACCCTGAAATTCGGTGTCAAGTCCGGCCATAATCCGCAGGACAGTCGTTTTACCGGAGCCGTTTTCGCCAACAATCCCGATTTTGGCGCCAGGGAAAAAGCTTAGGTTTATATCTCTTAGAACCTGCTTTTGTCCATAGAATTTATTAATACGATACATATGGAAAATAAATTTTTCAGCCATAACAATCTCTCTTTTTTATTAAGAATTTGTGAAATGAAGATAATATATGAGAGGTATCTTTGCAAGAGCTCAGTGGAATAATTGATATATTGAAACAAAAAAGGCCAAACCGCCTTATCCTCTTGAATGGTAAGGCGATTCGACCTTAAGAGTAAAAGCTGAATTTATTGTTTTTGAAGTGACAGTTGTTTAGGAATATTTTTTGCAATCGGGATAGTAAGCCGGGTTTTATTTTTATCGTTTAACTCTATTGTGAATGATTTGTTAATTTTGTCAATTGAATTAACAGATTTTATAATAATTGTTCCTTCGGCAGTTTTTCCTGCTCCAATTTCATTCGGTAGTTTCAGGTCAAACAGATCATCCGGAAAAGATATCAAAGAAGTTTTCAGATTACCGTTGGTGAGGTTTTGGAGAGTAAAACTGATTTTATTGGAAATGCCATATTCCGGCAAAGATAAGTCAATGATCTCCGGTTGAATTACAATTGGTATTGTTTGATCCGGTTCTTTTTGCACATTAGTTATAAAAGTTATCTTTAGCTCAGAGGCATTACTGATAATTTTGGGCGATTTGACAACTCGGTTATTATACTTGTTGGTATTAAATATAATTTCAAGAAAAGCACTATCACCGGGCGGGATGATATTTTTTGTCAACGGAGCTTTGGTACAGCCACATCCGATTACTTTTTCAATTTCGACTGTTTCATCACCGGTGGAATATAGCCAGAAACTATGACTGATTTTGACGTTGTATGGTGCATAACCAAAATCAAACTCCGCCGGGTTGACGGTTAATTCCGGTTTGGCTGTTGCTTGTCCCCCGATAATCAACATTACCAGTAACATTGGGATTAGTGGATTTCTTTTAGACATAAATTCCTCCTCTTAGGAAAAAAGTTGTTTGGCCGTTTGTTTTAAAAGATTGGTTGATTCGTTTTTAATTATTGGCATAAGTTTTTCAATTTCACAGCATCCAAGTTCGATAATCGCTTTGATAACCAGACGGGCATCATGTTCGGTTTTTAAATCGGAAATTTTAAGATCACAGGTTTCCTCGCAGTCGCCAACCGAAAGATATATCACCTTTTGTTCCATTGAATTCAGGAGCAGATCTACTTTGTTTGGCTCCATACCAAGTGCATCGAGAAGCGATGGTATTTCCTGATTGTTCAGGGCGATGTTACGATCAATGCCGGATATTGCTACTTCATAACCAATAGTTTCGGTGACATTAAAGGGAATAAAAGCCAACAGTAGCAGTAAAACTGAGGCAAATCCAATAATATATTTGGGGTGAAATTTATATTTTGGTGAAGATTGCTTTTTTATATTCTTCAGCTTCTGTTGAAAAGCCTCAAAAGCCAATCCCTGCGGTGCTTTGGTTTGTTTTAATTCAGACAGATTGGCAACAATTGATTTTTCGGACAAAATCAGATTTTGGCAACTACGGCATTTTTCCAGATGCTCCATCAGATCGGCATCTTTGGCAAAAACATTTTTGTCCCAATTATATTTAATCAGTCTTTTTCGGGCTTTGAAACAAAGCATAATTCCCTCACCTTTGCCGACTCAGGCAAACTGGTTTGATTTTGCATAAATTGTCCCAATCTTTTACGCATTTTATTCCGCGCCCGCGATAGGGACATTTTGATACTTCCCTCAGAGCGACCGGTCATCTTTGAGATTTCGCCGGTTTTCCATCCTTCGAGTTCAAACAATGTCACCAGAATACGATCATTAGGCGATAAAACCTCAAAGGCAAGCTGCAGCTTTCTTTTGGCGTCATAAAACGCCGATGGATTTGTTGTCCCGAGTTGAGTTTCGATTTCATCTGATATCGGCAGCACCTTTTTCCACCACGGCTTCCTGAAACCGCTTTTGTAGCTGTTGCTGATAATTCTGTAGAGCCAGGGGCGGAATTTATCTGTTTGTCTCAGGTCTCCAAAATGTTCCTGTGCCTTTAAGATAGAATTCTGGAGCAGGTCGTCGCCATTTTCGATATTATCGGCAAGTTTATAACAGTATGCTTTTATCATTTCATACTCTTTCTCAAGAAGTTTCCAGAATAAAGTGTTATCGTTTTTCATTTATATAACAGATGCTTCAAAACCCAAAAAGGTAACAGTTTTTTTTGACTTTGTTTTCGCATATATTTATATGTATTAGTATTAAATAGGTTCTGAATTTAGGAGAAATATATGAAATCAGAAGAACGTCAAAAATATATTAAACAGCTGGCCGAATTTCCCCGCAAACTATTGGAACTGGTGAGAGATGCAACTGTTGAACAAATTGATACTCCGTATGGCGAGGGGAAATGGACCGTGCGGCAGGTGGTGCATCATCTGGTCGATTCTCATATTAATGGTTTCACCCGAACCAAATGGGCGTTAACCGAAGATAATCCAACAATCAAACCGTATGATCAGGATGACTGGGCCAAACTTTCTGATAGTGAAATGCCGATTGAAAGTTCGTTGTTGATTTTGAAAGGATTGCATCAGAGGTGGGCGAATATTTTTGAGAATTTAGCCGAAGATGAATGGAAACGGCCGGTTAATCATCCCGACCCGGATTATTCCAACGTCGAGCAGTTATTGAAGGCGTATGCCGATCACGGGGAGAAACATCTTGGGCATATTAAATTGGTACTGAAGTAGAATAATAGTCTGTTTTTTGGTATGGTTATATGTCAGGAGCGCCCTTCATTCTTCAGGACCTACGGCACGGCTCCTGACATACAATTTGAATATATGAAGTGGATAAATAATCGAAATTAGAGAGGCAGAATGGCGCCGTAAACATCAGCGAAAGTAATACAGAGGGTAGCAACAAATACGACACCGGCCAGCATCCACTTAAGAGCCGGGAACCTTTTTTTTGCGCGATATACTATCATCTTATAAACTCCTTTAATAATTTCAATAAACTATTGAGCAATCACCGTGCCTTTGTGTTGAATTCCATAAATAATTTCGTATCTTATTGTATGACATTGTCATATAACAGTTAAGATTTCATTACTAAGCTCATTCCGATTCTATCTGTGAAAGATTCTGCATACTCTTGATAGCAAAAAACGCGGCTATTTGATGGTGAATTTTCAAACCTCCCGATTTGTAACGGAGGTAAAATGGAAAATTTATTTGGAAAAATCACAGCATCTTTAATCGACAACGATTTATCGTTTCCGCCAGAGCTGGTGGATATTATTAATCACAATATTTCGCCGCCTGAGAAAGTGACCGCTGATAATATCTATATCCGGGCGATGTATATCGTCTCCGATGAGGTAAACAGTTATGGCGGACGTTTTCCGGATGACGAGTTTGAAGGGCTGATGAGTCAAATCATCGACTCGCCGGTTTTGATTGGACATCGCAAGGATTCGCTTCCGATTGCGCGAAATTTCCACGCCGAACAGAAACAAAAAGGAGATACCAACTGGATCAAGGTATATTTTTACTGGCTCAAAAATGCCAAAGGCTCGGAAACGCTTAAAAATAATATTGATGGCGGCATTTACAAAGAGTGTTCGATCAGTTTT
>JAQBFG010000031.1:0-7096 GCA_032123495.1 Candidatus Zixiibacteriota bacterium
AAAAGAAAGAAGCTCTCCTGAAAATGGCCAAGTACTATATAGACCTTCTCAGCGAATAGGAAAGAGGTGATTATAAATGGGTGAAGAAGAAAAAAAGGAAGTACAGGCACAGGAAGTGGAAGCCAAAGAGGCTGCTCCGGTAGCAGCTGGCGAGGCTATCTCTGATGACGAATTTGCATCGCTATTGGGCGAATCATTTGGTAGTTTTAAAAATCTGGCGGCGCTGATGCCGTCGTTTAAAACGCCTGATGGCGACCTGGTTCGCGGCGTTGAATGGCTCGATCCGAAAAAGGATTTTCAGCGCAAAGAATTTTTGACCAAGAAGAATTTTGAAGGACAGCGTAAACTACTGGCCCTGAGATTGAAAAAGTGGATGGAATATCTTGCTGGCGAAGAAACTCCGGACGGAGTCCGCAAAAAACTAAGTGAAGATTCGGCTAAACTCGAAGCCAATCTGCGCAAAAACATGACCAAGGTTCATAATCAATCGCGTGAACTTGAGACGACCTATCGTGCGATCGATAAGTTTTTTGCCAATGCACAGCAGGAACCGGATGAGAAGGTTAATGCCTATTTTGCCAATGCCGGTATTGAAGAGCTGACCAATCCTGATGATAAAGAGAAATTCGAACAACTGACCACTGCAATTGCCGATTTGTACCGCGAGTGGAGCATCAAAGAATGTTTTTCGATGGCCTGTGTCCCCGGTTATATGGGCAGCGTTGAAAATATTGATACATTTGCCCGGCAGTTGGGCTTCCCGAATAAACTGCATATCATGACTGATTTGCCGAATTTTGAATCGGTTGATGAAGTTATGGAGATGCTTGATGACCCCAACTATGCCAATATGGTTGGTGTTGATAATTATAAACAGTATGTTTCGGTTTTCGCCAACTACCTGCTGGCGCGTAATGCCAACGAGTATGAAGATGAAGATATGTGGGTCCCGCCGTCTGCTTCGGTTGCCGGCATGATGTACAAATCTGATTTAACGGTTGGGATGCAGCAGCCATCGGCCGGTTTTAAGTATGGCAAGATCGCCGATGCCAAGTATATCCGTTTCCGGGCCAATCAGCCTGATGCCAGTAAGATCAACGAAAAAGGTATCAACCCGCTGGTTAGTTTCGAAGGTTCGGCGGTAGCGATGGGATCATCGACATTAAGTGTTAAAGAGACATTTAATGTTTACTCAATTCGTCGTACTTATGATTATGTCTATAAAACACTTCGTAACTATCTCAATAAACAGACCTTTACGGTTATTGATCAGAAGATGATTGATGCCCTCAGGTCCGATATTGATAAATTCATGCGGGCAATCACTGGCGGTGATAATATCCTGCAGGATTATAAGGTCGAGATTTTTGCCGATGAGCAGATGCGGAAAAATCAGGAAGTTGACATTAAGGTTGCTTTGAATCCTAAGTATCCGGCCCGGACGTTTAATATTGAGTTCGCTGCATGGGACGCAGATAACCAGACGAATGTGAAAGATAAATAAATACTCGATTTTTGATTAGTTTGGAATTGTTTACGTAAAGAATATTAACCTATTGAACCAAAAGAAGGAGAGAAGTAATGGCAAGAAGACCAGTTCTTGAGATTGATGGTGTTGTATACTCAAATGTGCATGAAGTTTCATTTGAAATGTATACTCCCTTTGACGATACCTGTCGTCCGACCGATCGTCCGCATGCTAAAAGTATTAGGATTGAACGTGAAATGGATGCCGAATCACCGGTTATTGCGCAGTGGGCCGCCGATAAAAAAGGTACCAGTCGTAAAGCCGGATCGATCAGTATCAGAGATACTGATGATGCCGATATGTTGGTCATTAAATGGACCAATGGCTTCATTTCAAATTATCGTTGCGAAGTCCCCGATATCGTCGAAAAGGCGAAATTGCAGCCGTTTGAAACATTTGAAATTCTGTTTGAGACGGTCACTGTTGGCGATGCAACAGTAGACAATCTCTGGAAAGCATAAGAAATTGCATTATCGGGCGGAGTAAATCTCCGCCCGAGTAAATTTATTTGAAGGTGGTTTCGCATGTCTATTGAACAAGAAGGTCCCGGTGCACCTTATGCACCTGATGCACCTGATGTCCCCAAAATTGAAACACCGGTTGAATGTACTGTTAAGATAAACGGCCAAGAGCTCGTTCATAGCATTAATTCGGTCAAACTCAAGCAATATATTAATGATCATCATGTGCTTAAGGTGACCATTAGCCCGGAAGATGGAGGCTATGAAGCTATTTCTGATCCGAAGACTTACATGGATATGCTTGGGCAATCGATATCTTTTGGAATTAAACCTGTTACCGACAAAGTTGACGCTTCCTCAACTCTTGAATTTATTGGCATAGTCACCGAGGTACGTTTTGATAATGGTATTGATGATATTAATATGCTTGTTATTACGGCCAAGAGTCCAACCATTGCGATGGATGGCGCCAAAAGGAATTCATTTAGTTCTGAGTTAACGGCTAGCGATGCGATTAGTTCGGTTTTAGGGAATTATCAGATTACTCTTGGATCAATAGATGCAACTTCCAAGACAATGCCTTATTCTGTGCAATATCGAGAAACAGATTATGAGTATATCAAGCGCCTGGCCGCGAGTGCCGGGAAATTTGCCTTTTATGATGGGAAAGAGTTTCGATTAGTTTCAGCCAGCAGTTCCGACGAGCATGAATTAAGTTGGAGAGAAAATTTGGGTTCATTCTCGCTGGGTCTGGGAACAGTTTCATGTAACTATAAAGGCTCATCTTATAATTACGAAGCGGATTCTTTGCATGCAGAGTCCACTGATACTGGTAGCTCAAAAACATCCTTATCATCATTTGCGGAAAAATCATTTAAGATATCGGAAGAAATATATAGCGAACCCGGTTATTGGGATGATTTAGAAATGGTTCAGGATGCCAAGGCACTTGAAGACGTTTTAAAAAATGAAAAAGCACGAGCGATGGGGAAAATGGTTAATGGCCACGGCTTTTCAATAATCCCGAGCGTCTCGGTTGGGCATTGCGTGAAGATCGACCAAATGGGTGCTTTTAATGAGCAGTTCTGGGTCACCGAAGTTGTTCATATTTTTAGTAAAACCGGGAAATATCATAACCAGTTTAAATGTGTCCCGCTTGATATTGCTTATCCCACTAATCCGGCAACTTTGGCCAAAACATTAGCCAAAATTCAAAGAGCCAAAGTAACAGGTATTGTTGATCCGGAAGCTTTGGGACGTATCAAAGTTGAATTCCTTTGGGATGATTCGGTTGAGATATGGGCCAGATATGTTTCGCCTCATGCCGGAGAGGAGAGGGGATTCTTCTGTTTGCCAGAAATTGGTGATGAAGTATTGGTTGCTTTTGAGGAGGGTGATCCTGACCGTCCAATAATCATCGGATCGCTTTATAATAAGACTCAAATACAACCCTTCTCAGCCGATGATGAAAATACATGCAAAATGTTTAAAACAAAAAGCGGCAACCAGATTGTTTTCACTGATGAATCGGGCGGTGAAAAAATAGAAATATCTCATGGCGATGGAAAAAATGCCTTAGTTCTGGACCTAAGCGGACCATCTATTACTATTACCAGTGAGGGGGGCGATATTACCCTGGAAGGCAGTAACATTATTCTAAAAGCTGATGACGGAATCACTTTGGATGCCGGGGGTGATTTAAAGGCAGAGGCCGGTGCAAATATGGAAATTAAGGCCGGCGCTACATCAAAGATCGAAGCATCGGCGACTATGGATATTAAGGGAGCTACCATCAATTTAAATTAAATAGATGGTGATATAAATGGAATATTTAGCACTACCGTTTGCACTTCACAACGGCTATCTTGGCCGGGCCGAAATATATGATTCAATCGCGCAATCAGTTGGTCTGATTCTATGCACGCGTTTGAAAATGTTGCCATTTGACAGAAAATATGGGTGCGATATTTGGGAAAAAGAGTTTTCCGATGTGCAAACAATTAATAAGAGCGATATGCGCGCCAGTGTCAGAAATGCCATTTCCATATATGAAAAACGGCTGGATAATGTCGCCGTTTCCTTTGCAGATATGTCCGACGGCAAACCGCATTCAATTGGGCTGGTTGCCAAGGTAACCGGAACATATTTCGACGGAAAATCAAAAAAAAGATTTGAGGCCAATTATAATGTTGGATAATACAAAGTAAATAATATGTCTGAAAATAAATCGTTATCGTTTGAACAGATATTTGCCCAGATGCATCGGGAACTGCGAACCTGGAACCGTGATATTCCGGAATCACCCGAGCGACTGGACCCGATCTTAAAAATTATGATGCAGATGCATGCGCATCAACTCTCTCGTTTGGATCAACGGATTGATCTGGTTTGGGAAAATGCAAGAGATTCATTGATTCGAACCGTTTGTCCCGAATCTGTCCGGTGGCCGGTTCCGGCGATAACCGTTATGAGTTGTGAACCGGAGGATGCCGCGGTCGAAGTTGATGAGCATACAAGATTTTTTTATAAAGAACAGCGTGAGCGTGGACAGACTTTCTTTTTCTCTGCATTGCGGAAAGAAAAAATTCTTTCGGCCGAAGTAAAATACAGTTTTTTGCAGACCGGTAATGACTTTGTTGATCTGGATAGACTGGCCGAGGGAGAAGATGTCTTTGGTGCCCCATCGGTGAAAAAAGTTTCTAGTGGTAGCAACCGCTTGTATATAGCTATTGACTATGCGGGAGTTTTATCTAATTTTTCCGACTCCGCGATTTTTATTAAAGGTAATCCCGATCTTTTGAAACAGATGCAGTGGAGTAATTGGTACCCCGGTTCCAATTTTGGAACATTCCATGAAGACTGCGGTTTTTGCCCCGGACGGGGGTAACACTCTTGAAAGCTTGTTTGCCCAATCAGACGATCAGGTTGAATGGGGTAGTCTTCGTGCTACTAACGATTTGTTTCCTTCACTAATAAATAGTTTTGTTCGTTTGCCAGAACATTTTGTTTCTACCTGGGAAGTTGGTCCACCCGATGCCAAATTATTGGAATTTATTAATCAGCAGGGACATGCATTAGCGAGCGAAAGCGGTAACCTGTTCTGGATTCGAATTGATTTGCCTGAAAAGGGGCGACAAGATGTTTTCGCAGAAGAATTAAAGATATTATTTAATTGCTTTATTGTTGCCAATAAAAATGAGCTGACACTTTTTAAGCATACCGGTGGATATAAATTAATCGAAATTGAAGTCCCGGAAAGTCTGGAAAATATCCTTGGGATAAATCGTGTTGTCGATTCCAATGGACGCGAATATAAGATCCGTCATTTAGCCTCCGAACAAGATCAGGGCGTATACTCTCTTGAAGAACGGAAAAATAAACTTGTCTTATGGTTTGATTATACAAACGAAATTGACCGGCCCCCGGATTCAATTACGGTTTATTATTCAGTCACTGCAGGTACTGGCGCCAATGGAATCGATGCCGGAGTAATCACCGATCTTTATGAAAGCCATCCTGGAATTGTTTCGACTCAAAACGTTTTGCCAACCGGCGGCGCAATCCCGGCCAAGACTGATGAGCAGATAGCAACCGAAGTGGCGGCCCGTTTAAGAAATCGTGATCGGGCCTTAAGTTTTACCGAAATTGCTAACTGGACAACTGCTTATGATCCCAGGATAAAGAGGGCCGAATGTGCCAATTCAATCGAACGAGCCAAAAGAGGCATTCGCCGCTGTATTCAGGTGACGGTTTTAGTCAATGCCGAAAAATTTTATTCCGAAGCTGAAACCGAATTATTGAAAGAAAGACTGGGGCTTTATCTGAAATCAAGAGTTCCGGTTAATACTCATTTTGCTATAAAGATTATTACAAAATGATCGTCACGAATACAAAAATGCCCAATTTTTGCAATCGGCGTTTTCCATTTCATTTTACCACGGCGATGCATATTTTGAGGAAAATGGGTGTTGATCCAAAAATGATTGAAATACTGGCTGTTGGCAAATATGAAAATTATAAAGGCGAGATAAGAGAGCAGGAGCCTGCTCCTGATACCAAATTAACGCCCAAGACAAAATTTGTCTTACAGGTTGGATATACTAGTGCTATCGATCTTATGCCTTATCAGTTTTTCTATGGGCTGGCCGGGATAACCGACCGGGCCTCCGATTGGGAAAATAGCGCCCGTCGTTTGATGGCACCGTTTGATGCCGCCTTTATCAGATATATGGCTGCTGCATCTTATGAAAAGATGATATTTAATTTTAATTTTATCGATGATAAACATCTGGCCAAGTATCTTGATCTGTATGATTTTGCCGGTGTTGATATCAGCGATCCGGCAACCGCAGCGCGGTGGCAGGCGATTATGCCGAGTTTCCATATCTGGGCAGGAAATGCTGAAAAAATAGCAAAGATACTAAGATTTCTTTTTGGCTTTAATTTTATTATCAATGAATCTGTCCCAACCCGGCAAAAAATTCCCAAAAAATTACAATACAAACTCGGCTCGAAAAACAAAAAACTCGGATATGAAACTATCGCGGGAAAATCTTTTGTTGAGTGTGACACATCCTACGAAGTGCTTATAAGAGGGATTAATAGAGAAGATGTCTCCGGACTATTACCGGGAAAACGATTGCGTAAAAAAATAGAAGCGGTTTTAGATTATTGTATGCCAGGAAACCTTGATTATAATATCAGGTTTGAAGTCAACAAGGGAAAGACCAAACTTGGTGATAAAACAAATAAGGGATATTTAGGCTATAATACCTTTGTAAAGGATAAAGAATTTTACTAATATTTTCGAAATGAACTTATAAACTTGACATTGTTTGAATCAAAATGTAGATTCTTCGGAAGGTTTGAGGCAAGATAATGAGTAACTTAAACTTATATTCGGTTAACTCGCAGGATGGCATGCTTATATCGCAGCGTCATTTAATGGACCAGGAAAAGTACTTTGAAGAGTTAACCAGATGGATGGCTCTCAATACAGGTTTTGGCTATGGTCTTGTTTCCAAATCGTCTGCCGGGAAACCAGCACTAAATCTAAATCTAACTGTTAATGGCGATATCCTGCGGGTCGAAGTCAGCCGTTGCCAAG
>JAQBFG010000032.1:0-4645 GCA_032123495.1 Candidatus Zixiibacteriota bacterium
CCAAAAACTGGCCGAAAGATGAACGAATTCCTGATGCCGGAATGTGTTACCGGTTTGTGCTTTCCAACCCGCATGTCGATGTCTGCCTCAATGCGCCCTCGAATATCAAGCAATTAGAAGAAAATCTGGCCGGGGTAAGAAAAGGCCCGCTTAATGATAAAGATATGACTTTTATGAAAAAATTCGGCGATGTCGTTCATCATACCAAAAAGTGGTTCATGTAAGTAATTAAATACGGGAAATTAAATATTTTGCACTATTTCTTGTATATTTAAAAAAATATTAAACATAAATTTTGCCGATTCGTCATCTCTATAACGCCGGATTCGGACCGCTTGGCCGGATCGCCTCGAAATTTGAAAAATTTAATTCATGGTTATAACCATGAAAAAAGATGTGAGTTTTGCTATGGACTTTTCAGATGGATCACTTGATGAGCCGATTGGTGAAGCGGTTGAAAATATCTGCAAAGACGCCGAAACCAACATCAGCTCTTGCCACCCATCAATAATAGATGCAGCATTTATTATGAACCAGAGGCAAATGAAAGATTGGATTTATTTAGCTTTTCGTGACGATGGGACAACTATCTGGCAGGCACCCGATGAAAGTGGAATAGCGGTTGTCTCTTCTGAGGGCAGGATAAATATTACTCAGATGTGAGATCAGCCGTTACATTATTAGGAATCTTCGCTCATCTCCAGAGTTAATCTCTCAAGTTCAACACTTGAGCCGACTAAAACCAGAATATCATTTTCGAGGATTATTGCGTCGGGCGGCGGATTAATTTTCATCTTCTGATCAGGTTTTTTAATCCCGACCACGGTAACTCCATACTCGGCCTTTATCCCCGATTCCATCAATGACTTACCGCCAAAGCGGCAGCCAATTGGAACCGAGATCTCTTCCACGCCCAGACCCTCTTCACCCAAAGAGGTCATCTGCATAAAGTCAACCACATTTGGACGCAATGATGACATCGCCATCCGCATACCGCCAAGAATATGCGGGCTGACCACTGAGTCGGCTCCCGCTCTTTTTAATTTTCTTTCGCCGCCGGGATTATCGGCCCGGGCAATAATATGGAGTTTAGGATTAATATGACGCGCGGTCAGTGATAGATAGACATTATCTGCTTCACTTGGCAACGTCGATACCAAAACTTTGGCCTGCTCTATTTTGGCAGATATCAATATCTCATCTTCAGTGGCCTCGCCAGCAATATAATTATATCCGATAGTGTTAAGATGATCCAGGGATGCCTCATGTTTTTCGATAACTATAAAAGGAACTTTTCGGCTGACGTATTCTTCAGCCACCTGGCGTCCCACACGGCCAAAACCGGCAATGATATGATGGTTCTTTAATTTCTTTATTTTTGATTCCATTTTTCTTCTCCCAATAAGTCTTCTAAATTGACCCTCCAGGATGACCTGGCCTAAGGTTGATGCGGCAAAGGTAGCGCTGGCGACGCCAAAAACAATTAGAATTATAACAAATATCCTGCCGCCGGTATGGAGCGGTCGGATCTCGCCAAACCCAACTGTCGAAAGAGTGATAACGGTCATGTAGAGCGCATCCAGCGGCGCCATTTCTTCGAAGATTGAAAATCCAATAACGCCAACCAGGACAACAATGAATATGGCCAAAAAAGCCAGCTGTAATTTTTTTGCCGGCTCCAGACTATAATTATAATCATTCATTTAGAAATTATATGCTACACAATAATTGTTAGCAACAAAATATCATTCAGTATCAAATTAATTTTTTAAAATATTAAGGCAGGATATCTTGAAAAATAATAATAAACAGCTATTATCAGTCTTAGATTATGAATGACAATAAGGAAAATAAAGAATGGCAAGGCGCTTATTATTATAGTCCCGGAAGTGAGTCGTATTTTAATATGGCTTTTGACAACTGGCTGTTTGACGAAATTCAAACCAACGCAGGATTTCCCCGTGTAATATTGAGATTGTATAGCTGGGAAAGGCCGTCAATAACATTGGGATATAACCAAAATTTAGATAAGGTCATTGATTTCACCAAATTGAACGAATCAGTCCCGGTTATAAGGCGGATTACCGGTGGACGTGCAATTTATCATGATGAATCGGAGATTACTTTTAGTTTAATTGCAGATCTGAGAATATTTCCAGAGAAAGACCGATCACTTTCAAGGACTAATCAATTGATCTCCGGCGTTGTAGTTCAAATTCTTGAATCAGTTGGAGTTGTGTCCGAATGGACAAGGAAATCAGATGCCAGTTTTGGTTCATCTGTAGGTGTGGATGCCAAATCATGTTTTAATTCCTATTCTCGTTATGAGATATTTTCTCCAAAAGGGAAAATAGTTGCGGGGGCTCAGAGGCGAAAGGCTGATTATTTTATTCATCAGGGTTCTCTTAAAATCAATGGAATCAGTGATTGTCTGTCTATCGGACAGAGCGATGAGGCTGATAGTGCTCCGAAAAGCAAAGATAGCGCCAATTCGTATGATTATACGATTGATCAGTTTCGAGTTTTATTCCCTGATAAATTTTCAGAGAATCTGAAGATCAATTTTACTGAACGAACGGTCGATAGGGAGCTTCATAGAGAAATTTGTCTTCTGGGAGAATAATAAATTTAAGATACCCAATTATTTTTGCTATAATTATTAAACAAACAGCGGACAAAATTAGTCTGTGCTATATATGATATTAATGAGGCCGTATAATTTGAAAAAGGGAAAAAATCGCTTGACTTGAGCGGGAACTATTGGGTATTTTGCTTTAATGTAAAGTAGGAAATTTATTGCAGATTGGAGAAGTAGGGCAACATTGGTAAGACATTTGGTAAGGGTTGAGAATTCCTCACACTCAATCATTTCCTGATAAAAAATTAATAAGATAAATATATTTGATATTGAAATATTGTAAACATAGCAAAAACAAAGTGATTCTATTATAAGGAGGATAAGGGAATGAAAAGATTGACGAGGATATTAATTCTCTTCACTGCGATATTAACAATCTTTATGTCATTTTCCCTCACTGCCCAGGCTGGAAACACTGGGAAAATAAAGGGCATTGTCACCGATCAAACCACTGGCGAACCACTTCCTGGCGTGTCAGTTCTTATTGTTGGAACTTCATTGGGTGCCAATACTGATCCTGATGGAAAATTCCTGATTACATTGGTTCCGCCGATGAAGTACGAACTTAGAATTACTTCAATGGGCTATAACACCATTGTAGTTTCTGATGTCGAGGTCGTTACCGATGTGACCACTGAACAAAATATTGATATGGGGAAATCGGTTACCGATCTTGATAAGGTGATTAGAGTGGTTGGCACGAAAAAGGGTATCGATAAGTATGTAACTAGCGGCAAAGTGTCAATTAGCAGAAAAGAAATTGAAGCAATGCCGGTTCAGAATGTTGATGAATTGCTGCAACAGACCGCTGGTGTTGTTACCACCAATGAAGGCGAAATTGTTATTCGTGGCGGCCGTGCCGGTGAGGTTGCCTATATCGTTGATGGTGTTAGAATTGATGATCCTTTGGGCGGTTATGGCCCGGTCAATTTGGGTTTGTCGCTGACTTCAGGTTCGATTCAGGAAATTAGTATTATCAAGGATGGTTTTGATCCGGAGTATGGTAATGCTCTTTCCGGAATTATTCAGATTACTACTCAGACTGGTTCAACTGAAAAAACCAACATGACTTTCCAATATATCACTGATGATTTTGGCAGCCATGATTTGAATACATACTCTGAAAATTATGATCATGCATATTTCACGCTGAGTGGGCCCGATCCGATTTTCACTAAAAAAATATTTCCTGCTCTTGGATTGAATTTCCTTGAAGATAAAGATGTTACTTATTTCTTCTTCGCAGAGGTTACCAAGACAGGAACTCCTTACAGCTACGATGACTATGCATCACCGGCTTACCCGAAAAAATATAGTGCGTTTAGTCTGTTTGGAATTGATGTTCCGGAAAGACAGTATAACGATTATACAATTAATGCCAATGTAATGATGAAACCAATAAGTAATATGAAATTGGTTCTTTCATACAAGTCTAACATTAATCGCCAGACTAGTTTCTCCAAGGCCTACATGAGCGCGAATGGTGACTGGCAGTATCGTTATTCTCCAAACACAGCTCCAATTGGCGAAACAAAATGGCATTCGTTTGCAATGGAGCTGACTCATCAGCTTTCCAAAAGTATGCATTATTATTTTAAAGCATCGTATTACAGTCGAGACGTTACCTGGAAACCGGGAGATCCAAATAATCCGGGGAAAGGTATGGATCCTGATGATTTTCTGCAATATAGCGAATTTGAAAGATTCGAAGACAGAAACGGAAATGGGGTATATGATGCTCCTGAGCCAGTTATAAATATTTTCCCGGACTCAATGCTTTTTGGCCGCGATCTTTCTTCGCCAGCATATACATATACTTTTCAAAATCCGCTTGTGGTTGATAATGTTTTGAATCGCTTTGCTTCTTATTATGTAAATGGCGGACTTGATATTGGTTATTGGTATTTCCCGCTTCAGCAAAATGCCCAGGGCGGCTATATCTGGGATCCTATTACAATGGGATTGCCAGATTTTCGATTCAATAGTGGGCGAACACCTGAAGGGGAG
>JAQBFG010000033.1:0-11831 GCA_032123495.1 Candidatus Zixiibacteriota bacterium
CATGAATTTTGCACTTGGCGGAGGCGGGTTTTCCTCACGATTGATGCAGCAGGTTCGCACCGCCGCCGGTCTGGCATATTCGGTCGGCAGTTATTTTTTAAATCGTCCATTGGGCGGAACACTGTTTGGATATTGCCTGACCAAGGCTGACCAATTATCACAGGCATATAATATGATGATGGCGATAATTACCGAGGTCAAAGAAAACGGAATTACCAAAAATGAGATGGAACTGGCCAAAGAATCAATTATTAACGGCTATGTTTTCAGCTATGATACCCCTTCAGGTCTGGTTAATGCCATAGCGATGCTGGAACTGGGCGGATTTCCATCAGATCAACTGCAAAAAGATCTGGAGCAGTATCAGGCAGTCACGTTGGAGAAATGCAACGAGGTCGCCAAAAAATATCTCGATCTGAATAATATCGCATTGGTGATTGTCGGCAGCGAAAAAGAGTTTGATCTCCCGCTCGACAGTCTCGGCAGTCCTGTATTCAAAGTCCCAATGGAGATAAAATAGCAAATTAATTTTGCGCTAATAATATTCGTAGGGCAGGAGTCACCGACTCCTGCCTTTTTTAATTCGACGGTTTAAGCCTACGACCAGTTCTATGATATATTATTTTATGAAAGCGCAGAACTGTAAATCTGCAAAATAAATACAACTATCCGCGGATGATCATGTTGACGATATCTTTGCGCAACAAGATTCCGATCAGTCGGCCATCGTCGGCGACAACAAACACCCGCCGCAGGTCCTTAAAGATCATCAAAGCGGCCACCTCGACTATCTTGGTATCCAAAGTGGTAAGCTCATGGTCGGTTTGGTAAAGCTGCGATACCTTGATTTTATCTTCCTGTTTGAGAAGTTCCTCAAACGGTTCGACCTCGGAGGCATAGTTCAAATTATTTATCAGTGTCTTATAATCAGGCAGAGCCGCCTGAATCAGATCTTTATCGGTGATCTGCCCCAGAAGATTGTAATTTTCATCAACCACTGCCATTGCCGAAAGACTATGTTTAAACATCATATTAGCAACATGTTTTAGAGTATTATCGGGAGTTACCGTGGCAATATTACGGCGCATAATATCCTTAACGGTGAGTTCTTTACCAACCTGAACTGCGCTCTGCCAGATAATATCGACAATATCGGCAGGGTTTTTTGCCAATCTGAGAAGATTCAAATTGGTCTCATTGCGGGCAAAGGTGGCCAAAGCCGAAAGTGTTTGCAGATACAACTTTGAAATCTGTGATGGGGTCAATAGGACAACAATAACCGATAAAGGAATGTTATCGGGAGTTCTTTCTCTTAGTCCGTTTTTGGAAACACCAAGAATAATAATCAGATCATCAACTTCATCGGTTCGTGCATGAGGAAAGGAGAACCCATGACCATACGATGTATTTTCAATCTCTTCCCGCTCAAAAATCAGATCTCTTATTTTCAGGGCATTGATATCGGGACTATTCTGTTTTAACAAACTGAGAAGTTCGCTTATAGCCGCTTCCTTGGTTTCAGCCTTGAGATTGGCGACAACATATTCTTCCTTGAGCATATTACCAAGCCGCATCGTTTATATCAAACCTCCATACTTGATGGTTGAACTCTTTTCTTGATTGACGACGGCGCAACAATACCACCTGATACAAGAAGTTTCAAACCGGCTTCAATAGTAATATCAAGTGTGACCACATCTTTTCTCGGCGCAAAAATTACAAAACCTGAAACAGGTGTCGGAGTTGAGGGAACAAAGACGCCAACCAATTCAAGCTCGTCTTCTCCCCCATTAACAAATTTTATCTTTGAGGTCAAAAAACCGATTGCCCAGATTCCGCGCCGTGGATACTCAAACATCACTACTTCCTTAAAAGCCTCATTACTCGGATGTGCAAGAGCTTCAATTAACTTTTTCGCCGCCAGATAAAATATCCTAACAATCGGCAATTTTGTCAACAAATTATCGCCACGTTTATAAATCGAAGCGCCGACAATTGAACGAACAAAAAAGCCGGTCAAAATAATTATTAGAATTGTAGTGATGATGCCGAGACCAGGAATTGAATAGCCAAGGAATTTGATAATGTATGGCGAAAGGATGCCATCAAAAGTATCAAAAAGAAACCGAAGCACGACATAAGTTAATATCAATGGGACAACTACCAGCATCCCCGATAGAAACTGACGTCTTAAGACATCTTTTGCGATTTTGAAAATAGATTTCATTTTTCTATACCTATCATATTATTCGGCCGATTAAGACAAATTATCAAGTGACACGGCAAACAAATTTGGATGATAATAAGTATATAAATCAAAGAAATTATATTTACGGTAAAGCAAACAGGGCTGCCGATTCCATTGCAAAATTCAGAATCGGTTCGGGATAGATACCAAATAAAATCACACCAATTACTCCAAGCACGAGCACTAAACGGGCGGCGGGGTGAATGTTGATTTTCAGATCAGAATTGCCATCCGAAAAATACATCATTTTAATAACATTGGCATAATAATAAAGAGCGACGACTGAGGTCAAAAGTCCGGTTATCACCAGCCAGGTATACCCGGCTTCAATACCTGCGGCAAAAACTATATATTTGGCCGCAAACCCACCAAGCGGCGGAATACCGGTTAATGATAACAAAAATACTACCATACAGGCAGAAAGCGCCGGAGCTGATTTTGACAGTCCTTTATAACTGCTGATACTGCTGGAACCGCTCTTATCTTCAAAAATGGTAGCGACAGCAAAAGCGCCCATATTGGCAAAAAGATACATAAACATATAAAATCCAACCGAGGCGATACCAAGCTCTGAAACCGCAACCATACCTATCATCAGATAACCGATCTGGGCAATCGATGAATAAGCAAGCATTCTTTTTATATTATGTTGGCGTAGTGCCGTTATATTTCCCACAATCATCGCTGCTGCTGCCATCACGGCAACAATTATCCCCCAGTCAAGCGGTCTCATAACCGGATCGACAAAAGCAATTAGACCGTGTACAAAAAGACGGGCAAAAGCAACCACACCGGCTGCCTTAGAGCCGACCGATAAAAATGCGGTAATTGGGGTTGGCGAGCCCTGATAAACATCGGGTGCCCACATATGAAATGGAACCAGCGCCAATTTGAAGCTGATACCGGCAATTATCATCACGGTTGCCAGAATCAACCCGGGACCGATTTTCCCGGCAGATAAAAAGAGCAGCGAAAGATTTATCTTGATCATGGTCAGATCGGTCGTACCGGTAAAACCATATAAGAGCGATAAACCATAAAGTAGAACCGCCGATGAAAAAGCTCCAACAATCAGATACTTCATTCCGGCTTCGACCGAAGTCTTTTTATCTTTGTAAAAAGCGGCAAGAACAAACAATGGGATCGTGGTCAACTCCAGACCAACATAAAGAGAAATCAGTTCATTGGACGATGAAAGAAACATCATTCCAACCGTCGAAAACAGAATCAATCCGTAATATTCGCCGCGGTGATTTTTTATTTTATCCTTTGCAAGTCCAAACGATGAACCAACCGCCATAAAAGCCGAGCCGAGGAAAATCACTTTGAAAAACAACGACAAAATATCGGAGCTGAACATGCTATTGAAAGTATAACCGCCATGGAAGTTGTACAGCAAAACGGCGGTAATGGCAAGACCAGCCATAGTCAGATAACCAACCGAATCTGAGTTCCGTCTTTTGGAGCTGATATCAAAAACAATAACAACCAATGCCCATAAAAACAGGAACATCTCCGGAATAATCAGTTTCAGATTGTAATCAAACGTCAACGTTTCCATTATATTACCGTGCCATCAATTGAACAAGATTCGTAATAGTCGCTTCCATTAAATCGGACAAAGGTGCCGGGAAAAATCCGATAGCGATTGTCAACAAAGCCAACGGGCTGACAATTATCAATTCCCTCGTATTTATTTCTGTTAAACCGCCCCATTTCTCTTTATTAAATTCGCCGAGGAACATCCGTTGCACCATTCGCAGCATATATCCGGCGGTCAAAACAACGCCAAGCACCGCCAGAGCAGTAATCAACTGGAAGTGCGGGATACCGCTGGCAAAGGCACCGATAAAAACCATAAACTCGGAAACAAAACCGGACATACCTGGTAATCCAAGCGATGCCATCGAGAAAAGAACCATCAAACCGGTGTAGATCGGCAGTTTGGCACCGAGCCCGCCAAAAGCGGCGATCTCGCGAGTATGAGCCCGGTCATATAAAACACCGACCAAAAGGAAGAGTGCGCCGGTGATCAAACCATGACTGATCATCTGGAACATACAGCCGGTTATCGCGGTAACCGATGAAAAAGCACCGAGCGAGAGCATACAATAACCCATATGTGAAACCGATGAATAAGCCACCAGTTTTTTCAAATCTGTTTGTGCCATCGAAACCAAAGCGCCATAGATAATGCCGATCAAACCAAGAATTGCTATTGGTATCGCAAAATACCTCGTTGCCTCGGGAAGCATCGGCCATGAGATACGAAGCATACCATAAGTGCCCATCTTAAGTAGAACACCGGCAAGAATCACCGAAACAGCAGTTGGTGCCTGCACATGAGCGTCCGGTAACCAGGTATGGAACGGCCAGACCGGAACTTTGATGGCAAAAGCGATAAAGAAAAAGACAAAACAGAATAGCTGCAAACCGTGAGTTAAGAATCCGGGAGCGGTTTGAATAAGTTCCAGCATATTCAGCGTATGCGGATTAGATGTGAAATACAATACCAGTATCGCCACCAGCATAAAGATCGATCCAAACAATGTATAGAGAAAGAACTTGATCGCGGCATACTCTTTTTGTGGTCCGCCCCAGATTCCGATTAAGAAATACATCGGGACCAGCATCACTTCCCAGAAAACATAAAACAGGAAGAAATCAAGAGCGCAGAACACACCCATCATACCTGTTTCAAGAAGCAGGAAAAAGATAAAATACTCTTTGACCCTAACCGCAATATTAAACGAAGCTACAATCGAAATAAATGAAAGCAATCCGGTCAAAAACAACATCGGGACCGAGATACCATCAACGCCGAGAAAATAATTTGCATTCAGTAATGAGATCCAGCTTAACGGACCTTCCATATAATAGAAATCGGCTGTCTGCGAGAAATTAAAGAAATAGTCATAGGTCAGCCAGAACGAAAGAACCATCGGTACAAATGAAAAGAAGGCGGAGGTCCATCGAATCAGTCCAAATTTATCCTTCGGTAGAAACAGTAGAAAAACTGCCCCGATAAGAGGAATAAATATCAAATAACTTAGAACTGGAAAATCCATATTTTTATCTCCTAACCTTCTGGTCCGGTTTCAACATTCACCTCTTCCGGGCGATTCATTTTCATCAGGAAGCGGGCCAAAGCAACCACAACCACACCGATGAAATAATACAAAAACCCTTCAGGGGTAACTCTATATATAATGACTCCGACAGCACTGGTGATTATCACCAGCGTGTAAAACTGTACTGAGCCGTTTTGAACATATTTAAACAGCCATGAAGCAGCCATACAGACTGTCCCGGCACCGTTGACGGCACCATCAATAATATATTTATCAAACAGCATCTTGGCGTCGGCCCACTTAATAGTAAACCAGCCGACAAAATTAACGAGACCATCGATAATATTGGCATCGGACCACCACATCATGCGGGTAAATGCCAGAATCGGCTTGATAATTACCTTGTCATAGATCTCATCGAAATAATATTTATTCAACAGTAAAGTATAAAGCGGTTTGAATTTTTCCATCATCGCATCGGCCGAAATTTTCTTTTTGAAATAGACTACATAGGCCAGAACGATTCCGCCGACTGCCACAATGGTTGAGACCAGCATGACAATATAATTGGGACCATGATGCTGCAGTTCGCCGGTATAACAAACGATGAGAAACCGTGCGACAGCCAGGGTAATCCGACCCATCCGGCACAGACCGATAAGAAAGCAAGAAACATCAATGGCACTGTCATTGTTTTCGGTGATTCGTGCGCGTGGTCAAACCGTTCCTGATTTCGCGGCTTACCGGTAAAGGTCAGGAAACAAAGACGGAACATATAAAAAGCGGTCATAAAAGCAATCAATAAAGTAAAGAACATAAAAACAGGATGTCCCAAAGTCGCCGCGACAATTTCATCTTTTGACCAGAAACCGGATAGCGGGAATATCCCGGCAATCGACAGCGAAGCAATAAAGAAAGTCAGCGATGTAATTTTCATCTTTTTGGAAAGCCCGCCCATCTCCTGGACATCGTTGGTATGGACAGCATGAATCACCGAACCGGCACCAAGGAATAATAAAGCTTTAAAGAAAGCGTGGGTCATCAGATGGAAAGTTCCTGCGAAATAACCAACCGAATGTGAATGCGGGTCATTGGCGACATCGAAACCATAGAGGCCAAGCGCCATTATCATATAACCAAGCTGACTGACCGTTGAATAAGCCAGCACTCGTTTAATATCGTTCTGTACTAATGCAATCGATGCGGCCATAAATGAAGTGATAAGACCGATCACAGCAACCGTCATCGCCGCTTCTGCTGAGCCGACAAAGAGAGTCATTGAACGGGCAACCAGATAGACACCGGCCGCGACCATCGTGGCCGCATGAATCAAGGCCGAAACCGGAGTCGGACCTTCCATAGCATCGGGAAGCCAGACATGAAGCGGGAACTGGGCCGATTTACCGACCGCCCCGCAGAATATAAATATCCCGATCATGGTTAAAACTCCGACAGGAACGGCACCATCGGCAACTTTGGCAAAAACTTCCTGATAATTCAGAGTCCCGGCGTAAGTCGCCAGAAGCAAAATACCAATTATAAAACCGAGATCACCAATACGGGTTGTGATAAAAGCTTTTTTACCGGCATTGGCGGCGGAATCTTTTTCAAACCAGAAACCGATCAACAAATAACTTGTTAATCCGACCAGTTCCCAGAAAACAAATATCAAAAAGAAGTTATTAGCGAGAATCAATCCAAGCATCGAGAAAGTGAACAGCGATAGATATGAGAAATACCGGCTCCATCTGGGGTCACCGTGCATATAACCGAGTGAATATATCTGAACACAACTGGAGACAATAGTCACAACTAATAACATCACCGCTGTAAGTGGATCAATAAAGATACCGGTTTCAAGCGTTATTAGCGGATGTTCAATAAACGGTACCGAGAGCTCAAACGGTACACCATGACGGCCGATAACGGCAATCATAACAAAGATCGAATGAACAACACCGGTTAAAATAGCGGCAATCGCGATACCGGAAGAAAGTTTCTCTTTCCAGCGCGTGGCGAAAATAATAATCACAAACGCGAGGAGCGGATAAATCGGTATTAAATAAGCGTTTTCCAGCATCTTACCACTTCATTATATTTATATTGCCAATGTCAATACCCTGCCAATTGCGATACAATAGTAAAACAATCGCCAGACCAACCACCGCTTCAGCAGCAGCGATGACAATAACAAAAATTGCAAATATCTGACCGGTCAGATTATCAGGTCCGATAAATTTATTAAAAGTAACCAAATTTATATTAACGGCGTTAAACATCAATTCCAGCGACATCAGGATACCGATCGCATTACGCCTCGTCAGAACGCCAAAAATACCAATTGCAAACAGAATTGCTGCCAGGGCGAGATATTGTAACATCAGATTTTCTCCCTTCTGGCCAAAACAATAGCACCTATCATAGCTGCCAACAGAACAATCGAAACAACCTCAAACGGTAAAACAAAATCGGTCATCAATAACTTACCCAAAGTAAGAGTGTTATTTTCCGGAAGAGGAGAATCAACAACTTTCCAGACTGAGTAACCAAATGAACCAAGACTGGTAAGCAAAAATCCGGCGCAGACAAAAATTGCGACGGTGACATTGTCATTGCTCTGAATAATTTTCTTATTAGCCAAACGTGATGTTAACATTATTGCAAATATCATCAAAATTGAAACCGCTCCGACATAAATCAAAATTTGGACCGCGGCCAAAAATTCAGCTTCGAGTAAAATATATATCCCGGCAACACTAAACAGACAAAGAATCAAAAACAAAGCGCAATGGAATATATTCCTCAGCGAAACAACATAAATAGCTGAGACAATTATTATAAACGATAGCAAATAGAAAAACAGTTGTGATACTTCAACGCCAAACACTGTTACTTATCCCCTTCAGCATTATTATTATCTTCCTGTTCGGTTCTGGTCTCGTTTTGTTTCTCTTTCGGTTTTATCTCTTCCTGCGGCTTAGGAGCCTCGGTTTCTATCTTAGGCTCGGCAGGCTTTTCAGCCGTTGCTTCTGACTTGGCCTCTGCCGGTTTTGCGGCCGGTTTCGGTTCTCTCTTTTTCTTCGGTTCGTACGGCACATCGCGGCCCATTTCCTGCAACTTATCGGTATGCCAGATCAAATCTGTCTTGTCCCATGTCGCGAATTCATATTTACCGGTCATTTTGATAGCAGCAAAGTTGCACGCTTCCTCGCATAACCCGCAGAAACAGCAGAGAGTGTTATCAACAATAAAATCTTTTAGATGTCGTTTTTTCTTATCATCTTTTTCGTAAACGATCTTTATCGCGGCCGACGGACAGGCCCGTTCACACAATAAACAGGTGGTGCAGTTGAGTTCACCGGTTTCTTTATCAGACAGAAGAATCACTATCCCGCGTGAGCGTTCCGGCATCGTCCACCGCTCATCAGGATACTGAATCGTAACCTCTTTACGCGGCAGATGTTTGGCCGTCGTAATCAGTCCGATAAACAGATTTTTTATGGCATCAACCAATTTTCTCACCAGTTAAACCACCCTGAATATTTCATCCATCCGGCCAAAATAAGATTTGCAAATGCCAACGGCAGGAGGAATTTCCACGAGAACTCCATCAGCTGATCGACCCGCAAACGCGGATAGGTCCAGCGGAACCACATAAAAACAAAAACCAATCCAAACGTCTTGATCAGGAACCAAGCCCATGACGGCAAAAACGGTCCCTGCCAGCCGCCGAGGAAAAGTGTTGCCCCGATAGCTGAAACAGTAAACATATTTATAAACTCCGCCAGGAAAAACATGGCGAATTTCATTCCTGAGTATTCAATATTAAATCCGGCCACCAGTTCCTGTTCTGCTTCCGGAAGATCAAACGGCGTCCGGTTGGTTTCGGCAGTGGCGGCAATAATGTAAATCACAAAAGCAATCGGACCAAACGGCATCCTGAAAATGTACCACTGATAAATCAGCGCCTGCGATTCGACAATATCAACCATCGAAAGCGATCCGGCAAAAAGGACGACACTTAAGATCGCCACAATCATCGGGACTTCGTAGCTGACCACCTGCGCCGCCGAACGCATACCGCCGAGTAAGGCATATTTGTTATTAGAGCCCCATCCTGCCATCAGAAGTGATATAATAGTAAAAGTTGTTATCGCCACAATATATAGAATACCGATATTCAGATCCGAAACAATCAGACCCTTACCAAAAGGAACTGTCACATAAACGGCAAAAGCGGCGACAAAACAGATAATCGGCGCCCAGTAAAAGACAGGTCGATCTACTTTTGTCGGGGTAATATCTTCTTTTTGGATAAGTTTTATAGCATCGGCAATCGTCTGGAGCAATCCGTGCCAGCCGGTTAACATCGGACCCATCCGCTGCTGAAAATCGGCCGAGAGTTTTCTTTCCCACCAAACCAAAAAGAGAGCGATCAAAGCCAAAATACCAAAAATAATCACCGCCGAAACAACCAGTGAAATCAGGTCGACCCATACCTGCGGGATTCCGGTGGCAACTAACTGCTCATACAGATATTCAAAAATGCCGATCAGTTCCATTACCTGTCAACCTCCGGCAAAATAATATCGAGTGAAGCCATAATCGCGACCACATCGGCGATCTTAACACCTTTTACCAGTTCCGGCATAACCTGAAGCTGATTAAATGAGCCGCCGCGCATTTTGACTCGAAGCGGTTTTTTTGTATCGCCGGTTGATTGAACATAAACACCCATCTCACCTCGAGAATTTTCAATCCGGCTGTAAACCTCGCCTTTGGCAGGTTTAAAATTAGCTTTAACCATTTTGCCAGTATTCGGCTCAACATCGACAATCTGTTCAATTGCCTGACGAACGATCTTGGCCGACTCGCGCATCTCTTTGATACGGATCACATATCTATCGTAACAATCACCATTGTGGCAAATCGGAATATCAAATTTGAATCGATCATAAATCGAATATGGATCATCACGACGCAGATCGTATTTGACCCCGGATGCCCGAAGCGATGGACCGGAAACGCCATACGCAATCGCCAATTCGGGAGACAGATTGCCGACATCTTTGTTGCGTACCATAAATATCGGGTTTTCGGTCAGCATCCGTTCGTAGTCATCTATCTTATGATCAACTGTGGCCAAAAATTCTTTACATTTCGGAATAAATTCCGGCGGGATATCTCTGGAGACCCCACCGATTCTAATATAATTATAGGTCAATCTCTGACCGCAGGTCATCTCAAACATATCGAGAATATCTTCCCGCTCGCGGAAAGAATACAGAAATGGCGTGATCGCACCAAGATCAAGAGCGGTTGTCCCATACCAGATCATATGGCTGGCGATACGATTGAGCTCCAGCATAATGACCCGGAGATATTCGGCGTATTCGGGAACCTCTATTCCGGCCATCTTTTCAACCGCCAGCGAGAAAACTTCGTTGCAGCTCATCGATGTACAGTATTCGAAACGATCCATCACCGGAATGCACTGAGCATAGGTACGGTTTTCGCAGATTTTTTCAAGTGAACGATGCAGATACCCGATAACCGGTTCGGCCCTGACAATAACTTCGCCATCCATCGTCAATATAAAACGGCAGACACCATGCGTCGAAGGATGGTGTGGGCCCATATTGACCTGGAATTCTTCTGTGCGAAGTCCTTCTGTCATTATTCTACCTCAGGCATCCTTTTAAAATCGGGCGCGTCCCAGTTTTTAAGCATCGGATGACCCTGATCCCATTCGTCAGGCAACAGAAACCGTTTCAGATTTGGATGATTATTTATATTGATACCGTACAGTTCCCAGATTTCTCGTTCAAACCAGTTGGCGCCGATCCAGACCGACATAACCGAATCAACTTCGGCTCCCTTATATTCCATCACCAGCTTCAGATCAAAGCGAATATGCTTTTTGATCGAAGCAAGATTATAGACAATTTCAAATTTTTCACCGGTATCGACTGCACCGATATTACAGAGGAAATCCATTAAAAGCTTATCATCAGTTTTAACCGCTTCACAGATCTCAACCAGATTTTCTTTTTTAATAAGGAAAAACGGTTCGAATTTGCCGGTTTCCAGAAGTTCTAACTTATCGCCAAACTTCTCGGTCAAATATGTTGTCAGCTCTTCAAAAGTCATTATCAGTCAGTCTTCCTTTTAACTCCAGTCTTGGATCTTCTGAAGTTTGACTTTCTCTTGAAGTTTCAGACATCCCTCAAATAGCGATTCCGGTCTGGGGGGACATCCCGGGATATAAACATCAACCGGAACAATATGGTCGATTCCCTTCTCAACCGCATAGCTGTCATAATAAAACGGTCCACCGCCAACGGTACAGCCACCCATCGCAATAACATAGCGCGGTTCGGCCATTTGATCATAAAGTAGTTTCAGCCGGGGAGCCATTTTTTTGGTGATCGTACCGGCGGCAATAATCAAATCAGACTGCCGCGGTGAGGCTCGAAATATCATTCCAAAACGGTCAAAATCGTAACGTGACG
>JAQBFG010000034.1:0-3474 GCA_032123495.1 Candidatus Zixiibacteriota bacterium
AGCTAATACTGGACTTCCTGTTTTCTCAAGTGTTTTCCCACCAGCATATCCAGCCCCTTCTTCTAATTTTTCAAATGGGTACATTGCTGATTCAGTTAATTTTTTACCTTCTTCTGTTTTGGGTTGATAGATTAAAACATCTGACACTTTCTCCATCGCTTTCATAGCTGCTTCAGAATCAAACTTAGGACCAGACGCAGTTCCAGCAATTAGGGCTGCTATACCTGCTGCTGGCAACCCATAAGACATGGTAGTTAAATGTGCGGCTGTTTCTAACGCAGGATACCCTTTTGCGATTTGTTTAAGAGTCTCTATTTCAGGCCGGGGGCTATTACCTGTTTGCCCTATAGCTTTTGCCCTTTCTAAAAGATTCGCACTTTCTTGACCTGCAGTAGTTGTTTTTCTATCTTCTGGTTCTTCAAAAACAAACCTACTCCCAGATTCTTCAAAAACAAAGTCCTCTTTATTTTCAAATACATAAGGCATTATTTTATCTCAATCCATTTTTTACCATCTGACCTAAACCTTTTATTTGTCTTTGTGTCTCTCAGGGTTTTACCTTTATGGTCAGTCGGGGATGGCATCTCAGCCATTTCTTCTTGTGTGTCCTTACCCTCAAGTGCTGCCTCGTCTATACCAAGATCCTTTATATTGCCGCCCATGTCTTTATATTGCCCTGCCATAACTACAGCAGCTTTGAGTGCTTCTTTAGCAACCTGTTGGGCATTTGGATCTTCTATGAACTGGCCTTCTCCACGTTTGGCAGACCAGTACCGCCCCATCGTTTGCATATAATCGGATTTTAGACTTTCAAGACCTTTAGGGATTGTGTTTTTCTTTGGTCCTGTAGCTATCTTTTTCCCAGTAGCGTCAATTCTAATTTGGTTTTCGCCTAACGTGGATTGCCCCTCTCCTGGCTTTGGCGTTTCAACCTTATAATTGTCGTATGTCCCATCTTTGATTCCAATTTGATATGCTTTATTTTTTGCAATTTCAAGCAATGCCACATTGTATTTAGTTGGTTCTGCCGTAGCTTTTGAATAAAGGTTTTGCACACTATCAGCTGCCACTTTTTGAAGCAACTGATCTGCTTCAAATTGATTTGTAACAGTTGAGGCATCTATTTCCATACCTGTTATCTTTTGTAAATTACCAACTGCTCCTTGAAATATATTAATCGCAAGTCCTTTGTTTTTTGAAAAATACCCCTTTGCAAGATTTGTTTGTTTGGCAAAATTATCAAGAGCGGAACCATATCGTGTTAGTTTTTTATTTTCCAGTTCAGCCTTATGCGTTTGTGTCTGCATATCAAATTGTTTTTCTCTTAACCCAAATTCTTGTTTGAATTGATCTCGCTTTTCTCTGCGATCCTGTCCAGCTTGCCATTGACTTAATATCTGTGGTACTCCGTATCCATGCGGATTTATGTTTGGAAGATTTAAAACACCCATTTTTTTCTCCTTATTAGAACCAACTACCTATTGCATCGCCAAACCAATCTGACCCAACTATAGCACCACCTATACTCCCAACTGCACCCCATGTATTAGCACTGCTTTGGGTGTCTGCCCAAGCACCATATTCAATATTCCCCATTCTTTCCTGAAGTAGTCTACCAAGGTTTGCTTGCTCTGCTGTTATGTCCTGTCCCCGCCTTGTGGTAGCATCTTGTAGGTATGATTGATCCCATTGATATTGTAACAACGATTCTGCCTTGGCTTTATCAAGTGATAACTCTGCTGTTTTTACTTCTGCATCGTAATCCTTGCCCCACATATCAATTTGACGTTGTTTCTGCTGGTCTATAGCCTGCCTTTCAGCAGCAAGGTATGTAGACTCTATATCCTGTAATGCACCTGTCTTAGCTGCTGCTTCACGTTCCTGCCATCGCTTTATAAACCCCTGTCCTATTGTTCCACCAAGTGCATTTGTTCCAAGGTTCTGTATTTGTTGTGCAATAATAGATTCACCTTCTTGGCTGAATGTATCTTCAATAGTTGTTAAGGCTCTATCAATAGCAATGTTCTTTTGTGAATCAAGTAACGCCTTTTCTGTATCATCCATTTTAATGCCAGACAAATCAGCAAGGGTTTTATTGTATTCAATATCTGTATCAACATCAAGTATCCTTTGTATGGCAGAGTTTATAGATGCTTGGTTAAATGCTGTTAGTGTATTTTGATACTTAGCTTGAGCCTGAACTGCCGGTGACGGATTTATATATGATCCAGTTGATGGATTATATTGATAACCCATATTAACCAATGCTTGTTTTACTTGTTCTGGGCCAACAGGCCCACCCTGGCTTCCTGCCCCTGCCCCCGCTGCTGTGGCATCTGGCTGCCCCCCTAAAAATCCGACCATCGCATCTAACGTTTGTGATGTTACTTCTGCCAACGAAAATGCCATTGGTATGGGTGACATAAAGTTCATCATAGATTTTGCCATATTAATTGGCTCATTTGTAAAATGGGATACCAAACTACTAAAAAAACCCTCGGTTGTAGTCGGGGTGATAGATTGCTGACCATAATTTGCTACCGCTGCTGCTACGCTTGAATCGGGGGATCCACCAGAACTAGGCGCTGGTGCTGGGGCTGCATTATGTTGTCCCATATCTGCTGGGTTGCTGCTTAGTTGTCCTGCTTCTCCAGATGGCCCGGCACTTCCTGCTCCACCAACATTTCCGCCGGAGCCTCCAGTTCCCGAACCACCACTTACATCTCCACCAAATTCTCCACCAAAACCACCAATAGTTCCATCACCGCCGCCACCGCCATCGCCACCGCCGTCACAGTCCAACTTACCAAATCTTTTTGCAAATTTTTTATCTTCAAATCCAAATAGTTGTAGGTCTATCATTATAATAACCTCTCAAAAACTGTCCAAAGTTTATTCATTTTCATTACTCTCCCATACGCTTCCGCGTCTCTCGTTGTTGAAGAACGCACAACTTTAACGCCTTTCTTTTTTAGGTCATCATAAAAAGTGTCTAAAAAATATTTAAGGTTGTTTTTACAATGTAATGCAATCACAAATACAAATGAAGGATCGACAAACCTATAAACAACCATTCCAACCGTTTTTCCATCCAGTATTGCAACATACCCTAAAAAATCACCCCACAAACATTTTGACAAACATTGAACAGGGGTCATGTCTGTGAAATTCAATTCTTTCATTAGTGGGAAGAACTGAATAAACTCTTCTCCATAAATTTGCTTAATCACACAATCAGGTTTTTTGTTTTCCATTGGAACATTAACTCACTTGGATAAAATATAAAATTCTCATCAACTGCATTGTGAACCCACTTTATTGCTATTGTGTTTCCATTCACACCGAACAACGGTACTCTTTGACGTTTAACACCGCTTCCAAACCAACCAGTTATGTCTTGTGATTCTAACGCAGTATATGAAATGTCTCTTGCCTGTCCATCATCAAGGACATTAAGAGCATAGTATGGTGTCA
>JAQBFG010000035.1:0-2543 GCA_032123495.1 Candidatus Zixiibacteriota bacterium
TTAATGAATTGAAAAAAGAAAACAAGGGGGTTCTTTTGTTCAAAATTATAAAATCATTACTTGGTTCAATTAGCGTCAAATTGGGTCGCCTTCAAATGAAAATGTTTTTAACAAGAAATCTTCCGGGAATGTATGGTGTTTTAATTAGATCCCGATTGATGAAAAAACATTTTGCTTCAGCCGGAGAAAATCTGAAAATCCATGAGGGTTTCAGATTCCGAAATATCCAGAAAGTCAAGTTGGGCAATAATGTAACTATCGGGGTGAACTCCTATATCCAAGCCGGAGGCTTGATTGAAATCGGCGACAATTCAATTTTAAGTCCAAATGTCTGTATATGGACACTTCATCATGACTATGAAAATGCCGAGACACTGATTCGGAATCAGAAAAACCGTTATCAAGATGTAATAATTGGCAATGATGTTTGGATTGGAACTGGCGCCTTAATTAAACCAGGCTCAATAATCGGTGACGGCGCAGTAATTAAACCAGGCTCGGTTATTGATGGCAATGAAATTAAACCATATGCAATTATGGCAGGAAACCCAGCTCAAATTGTTGGAAACAGAATCAGCCGGGAATATCGGGCGGAATTAAATATCAGAAATAAGAAGGTATTTATTTCTGATAATATTCTTGCTGAAACCTCCGCCGCCTCAATTGAAGAAGTTATTGCCAATTAAACTGTAAGAAAATAACGGAAAATATTAGGCAAGAATTGTTTTATGATATTATTCTAAATAAGCCCAAAAATAGTTATCAGGAAATTTCAGAAAAAGCCTATCCGGCGGTTTTAATTTTTTTGACTGAGGCTATAATCGGAATTATTCCAATCACCGGGATCCCCAATTCCTCTTCAACGTCTTCCACATGTTTGAAAGAGTTATCCAGTAGTTCAACCATTAATGTCAATCCACCGCCAAGAATCAATCCAAGGATCAATCCTAACAAAGCCAGGTTTTTCTTGTCAGGCTTGATTGGATATAATGGAACCTGAGCAGGTTGGATTACTTTAAATTCAGATTCTCTAAGAATATCTTCCTTTATTGTCGCACTTTCCTGTTGCTGTCTTAGCCTATCACGAATCTCTTGCGCCGCAGTAACTTCTCGATTTAACTGTTCAAGCCGGGCCTGATATTCTGGGATCAGATTTAATTTATTTTGAAGCTCAGTATAACCGAGCTCGATGTTTGTTTTCTTGGAGTATAGCATATCGAGATGAACGCGGGCTTTCATCAAACTGATAATATTGGACTGGGTTGCATTATCATAGTTTGCAAATTGAATCTTAACCAGACGCTCATTTTCAGCTTCCAATTGATCAACATAAGAATAAAGACGTGCTCTGAAGTTAAGAATTTCAGAGGAATTCCATTGATGCTTTAATATCAGATTGGAAATAGATTTCAAATGGCTTTGAATCTCCATTTTTATCCGCTTATACTCCGACGACTCCTCAAGCGTAATTTTACCGGAAGGTATTTCGGTAATTTTTGCCAGAAGCTCCCGGGCATCCTGTTCCCAATCAGAAATTTCTTGTTTGTTGGTCTCAATTTCTGAACTAATTTTGCGCCGATTTTCATCAGCAATTACTAATTCATCGAGTTGGATATTAAGAAGTTCTCTTTCCAAAGAGGTTCTTGCGGCAATTTTATTGGCAAGATCAGGCTCATATCGTTCCAATTGCTCATAAGAAAAATCCTGTGAAACCCGGACTTCGCTCATCCGCTGTTTTCTTCTCTCTTCGATGAATATCTCACCCAGTGCTTTGGCCATATCTCGAGTATTAAAAGGATCGTTGGCCTCAGTAGTAATTCTAACCTGATCCCGACCGGAAAATTCAACGCTTATCCTCTTACGTAAATTTTCCAATAATAATGTAAATTTTATCTGCTCCCTGGTTAAGTGGGGCATTTTGGCTTGCATTTCCGCAGCCGTCTCGTCAAGAGACGCATTTTGACCCAATCCGAGGCGGTCAACCAATTGATGAATATATGGCGTCGAGATAATTTCATTTTGGAGCGATCTAAGTTCGTCTCGTTGATTAATATTTCTCCCTGCGCTATAGCCGTCGTCCCCGATATACCTTTGCATCTCGCCAGAGAGATTAAGCGACTTGCCGACCCAAATTATTACCGATGTTTCATAGACAGGGGAAATAAAATGAGAACCGGCATAAGCAATACAGGCAACCAGTATCGTCGGAATAATTAATATCCATTTCCGTTTCCAGATGATAGATTTTATTTCACCGAGATCAATTTGTTCATTTTTCATATCTTTTGTCATAATATTTATCTATAATCCCCTGCGCCCTAAAAACTAATAACATAATTTTTATTAGCAATTAACTTAATCTTTATACCAAAATATGAATAAAAAGATTATCCTGCAAAGCTAAAACATCTTTATTTAAAGAAATTATGATGTATATTCCTAATGTTATTGTGGCTATTGTTATTTTAATAATAGGTATTTATTTAGCCCGCATGGTTTCACAAATAATTAAAACTACTCTGAAAGGAATGCAGGAAAAAACA
>JAQBFG010000036.1:0-7528 GCA_032123495.1 Candidatus Zixiibacteriota bacterium
ATTTTTTTCTTGCAGGAAATATTTAACATTTCTATTCTCCTTATAATTGAGTGTTATAATAGGTTTGAATATTGTATGAATGATACAAATTTGATAAAAATAGATGGCAGCGAATACGGAATAAATGAGTGTACTATTATTAATATGAACAAAAAGGAATTAATTCTAAAACAAACCTAAAACCCTCATGGAGGAAAGGAAAAGCAATGGCAGTAAAGAAAAAAGCAAAAGCCAAAGCCAAACCCAAAAAGAAAGTGGTTACCAAAAAAGCCACCAAGAAATCAGCGGTCGGTATGGCCTGGACAAAGGCAGAGATTGCAGCTTTAAAAGTTGGCTACAAAACCAAAGCAGCTTCCCAGCTAGCCAAAGAAATGAAACGTACATTGGCATCAGTGCGTGGTAAAATCAGCGCCCTGGGACTGACCAAAGGTCCGGCCAAGAGAAAAGTTGCGGCAAAGAAAAAAGTGACCAAGAAAAAAGTCGTAAAGAAAAAAGCGGCTCCAAAGAAAAAGGTTGCCAAGAAAAAAGTCGAGAAGAAAAAAGCGACTCCAAAGAAAAAGGTCGCCAAGAAAAAAGTGACTAAGAAAAAAGTCACCAAAAAGAGATAATGACAAACTTGGTTTCTTAAGTTTCCCAGGGAAGGGAAAAAATAGGGAATCGTTTAAGTGAAACTTCCCTAAAAAAAGCCCCGTCTTAGGACGGGGCTTTTGATTTATCCGTTATTTTATAGATACAGATTATCGACACTGACTAAATATCATCACTCCAGATTATAAAATACCTTTTTACCAAGATACTGCGCTTTAGGGCCAATTGACTCCTCAATCCGAAGAAGCTGGTTGTACTTGCAAATCCTGTCGGTGCGACAGATCGATCCGGTTTTAATCTGCCCTGTTCCAGCCGCCACGACCACGTCTGCTATAGTGCTGTCCTCGGTCTCACCACTGCGATGAGACACAACCGCAGTAAATCCGGCTTTCTTGGCCATCTCTATTGTATCGAGTGTCTCGGTAAGAGTCCCGATCTGATTAAGTTTTATCAAAATCGAATTTGATGACTTCTCCTTGATTCCACGAGCTAATCGTTTGGGATTGGTTACATAGAGATCATCGCCAACAATCTGAATCTTTTTCCCAAGCTTTTCGGTCATCAGCTTCCAACCATCCCAATCATCTTCGGCCAAGCCATCTTCGATTGATATAATTGGATACTTATTGACTAAATCAGCGTAAAAATCAATCATCTTTTCAACCGGTAGTTTTTTTCCTTCTCCCGCAAGATCATAAATCTTTTTCTTGGTATCATAAAACTCGGTCGAGGCCGGATCAAGCGCAAGGAAAATATCTTTTCCAGCTTTATATCCTGAAGCTTCAATTGCTTTCATAATTATTTCAAGCGCTTCTTCGTTTGATTTTAAGTCAGGCGCAAAACCACCTTCGTCTCCAACAGCAGTATTATACCCCTTCTTTTTCAAAACCTTTTTCAGATGACCAAATATCTCTGCCCCCATCCTTAATGCTTCCGAGAACGATTTCGCTCCAGTTGGCATGATCATAAATTCCTGCAAATCAACATTATTGTCCGCATGTTTTCCGCCATTAAGAATATTCATCATCGGAACAGGTAACAGTTTACAATTGACGCCACCGATATATTCATAAAGATACCGACCAACCGATTGAGCCGCCGCTCGCGGTGTCGCCAGCGAAACGCCAAGGATAGCATTGGCACCCAGGTTTCCCTTATTTTCGGTCCCATCAAGTTTGATTAAAAAATTATCGAGCGTGACCTGATCATACGGATCAAGACCATTCGAAATAATCGCCGGTGCGATCTTTTCATTGACATTTTTGACCGCTTTTAAAACAGACTTGCCAAAATACCTCTTTTTATCGTCATCACGAAGTTCAACCGCTTCATAACTACCGGTCGATGCTCCCGATGGCACCGCTGCCCGGCCCAGTGAGCCATCGCTGAGGACGACATCAACTTCCACTGTTGGTGTTCCTCGCGAATCAAGAATCTGACGCGCCACGATGTAATCAAAATCAGACATCTATTCATCCTTCCTGTTTTAAAATTTTGCCCAAATCTAAATTTTGGAAAAATTAATGGCAATATAAAAATCATAAGAGTGTTCACATACAACTCAGAATATTTTTCCGGAGCCAATAAAAGTTAAAATTACTCAAAAAATATTAGGTCAAAACAAAATTCAAACGTATATTTTGCAATATTTATGAAAAATAGACCAAATAAAACTTCGAACAAAATTAAACAGGCAGTAATTTTAGCCGGTGGTAAGGGAAAAAGACTTCAGCCATACACAAAGATCCTCCCAAAACCGCTTTTCCCGGTTGGGGAACAACCGATAATTGAGATATTACTGCGCCAATTGGCCAAAGCTGGTATAAAGGAAGTTATTCTGGCGGTCGGTTATCAGGCTGAACTTATAAAGGTTATTTTGGGTGATGGTTCACAATTTGGTCTTAAAATCCGCTATGTTTTAGAAAAAACTCCGCTTGGGACAGCAGCTCCCTTGAAAAAGATCAAATCTCTGGATCTAAATTTTCTGGTTTTAAACGGCGATCTTCTCACCGATCTGCCTTTTACCGATTTTATTAAGGCGCATTTAGATGCCAAAGCTCCGGCGACAGTTGCCGCCTTCAAGCGCTCGGTAAAAGTTGATTTTGGTGTAATTTCCGCAGAGGCCGACAAAATCATTAAATATTATGAAAAACCGACCCATCGCTATCTGGTTTCAATGGGTATTTACGCATTTAATCGAAATATTATAAAATTTATCCCAAACGGGAAATTTGATTTTCCGGACTTGGTTAACAAGCTAATAAAAGCGGGCGAAAACCCGTCAATTTATCCATACAATGGCCGCTGGTTTGATATTGGACGACCGGCAGACTGGGAAGCGGCTGACAAGCTTTTTCAACGTAAACGCAGGCTCTTTTTATAGGCAGAAGGCTCAGAAATATTTACCGCTGCCGATATAAAATATATATATTGAATTTTAAGGAAGGATAACTATCTATGAAATATCTGGTTACCGGCGGCGCCGGCTTTATCGGCAGCAACATTGCACATGAACTCAGCAAACGCGGCGAGCAGGTCAGAATTATTGATAATTTCTCGACCGGACTCAGATCGAATATTGCCGATATTCTCGATTCGATCGAACTGATTGATGGTGACATCCGCGATTTCTGGACAGTTCGCGAAGCAGTTGAGGGCATAGATTATATTCTGCATCAGGCTGCATTACCATCGGTACCACGATCGATTTCAAACCCTTTGACTTCAAATAGTGTCAATATTGACGGCACCCTTAACATACTAGAGGCGGCTCGTCAGGCTCATGTCAGACGAATTGTTATGGCCTCGTCATCATCTGTTTATGGCGATACTCCGGTTTTGCCGAAACATGAAGAGATGAAACGACATCCTTTGTCACCTTATGCTATCACCAAGATGACTAATGAAGAATATGCCCGCGTATATTATGAACTGTACGGTTTGGAAACAGTCTGCCTGAGGTATTTTAATATCTTTGGACCGAGACAGGATCCAAATTCCGAATATTCAGCCGTTATTCCGAAATTTATCGCCGCTTTGCAATCGGGACAGCCGCCAACCGTTTTTGGCGATGGTGAGCAATCGCGAGATTTCACCTATATTGACAACACGGTCAATGTTAATCTGCTGGCGACAACTGCCGAAGCTGCACCAGGTAATGCTTATAATGTTGCCTGCGGCGGACAGTTTACTCTTAATACGCTGCTTGATGCCCTCAGAGAAATTATCGGCGGCGATACCAAAGCAATATATCAGCCGGCACGGAAAGGTGATATCCTTCATTCCTTTGCCGATATCTCCAAGGCTGAACGCGATTTGAATTACAAACCGACAGTAGGTTTCAAAGAAGGCTTGAAATATACGGTCGATTGGTTTGTCAATAAAATGAATTCTGAGACACCTATCGGCGGAATAAAAATCGGCTAATTATCAAAGAGATCGTCGAATTTTTTCTTTTTATCATCTTTTGATTCAATATCTCTAACAATCCGTCCGCCTGATTGGATCGCCTGACGAATCTGAAAATAATCACAGAAATTTGATTTTTCTTTGTTTGGTATCGGGGTATCAATATGTTCGCGACATTGTGAACGTGACATCGGATCAAAGAAACGGCAACCACGGCAACAGCGCTGGTCAGCGAGACATTTATCGCAGGCATCAGCCCGCATTACTTTGCCCTCTAATCCGGTCGCTAGCCCGCAACTCCAACAGATCAATCCAGCCATATTCCCGCTACCTCTTATGCTAACAGTCACTAAATTTAGTTATTGGAATATAGTATCAGTGACAGTTTTTTCAAACCGAATTATTTGGTGATTCCGCTCTCGTTTCGTGATGTCGCGCCGCCGCGCGCGATATTGTGCAAATTATTTTACTAACCGACAGCTCTGTCCCGCTGGCTACGGCATAAACAAGCTATGATATCCTTCGTATCAAGATGATTCTTCAATACTGTCTGGTATATTCTGCCACAATTGCCGGTCGGTCATAATTGAAAAATACGGGAATTCGGATTCCTGGCAGTTAATATGGTTGATTTTATAACGAATCGCCATCAGGTCACTCATATTTTAGGGCATCGACCGGATTGGCGTTCGCCGCTTTAATTGACTTATAACTAACCGACAGGAAGGCAACAAGAAGTGAAAGAATCGACGTTAACAAAAACAGGTGGAATTGAATTGTTGTCCGATACGCAAAATTATTCAACCATTGATTCATTAAATAATAGGCCAGAGGCAAAACGATAACGTTGGCAATCAAAACCAGCGGAATAAATTTCATAGCAAATTGTTTGATTATATCGAAAACCGATGCACCGTGCACTTTCCGAATCCCGATTTCCTTGGTGCTTTGCTCGGCCAATAAAGACGAGAGGCCAAATAAACCGAGGCAGGAAATGATAATGGCAAGAACGGCAAATGCCGTCAGGAGAAGCCCGGTCTGCTTTATACTTGTCAGGCTTCGTTCGAAATCTTCATCTAAATAACTGAACTGAAAAGGATAACCCGGAATGGTTTTCTCCCATTTTGATTTAATTTTGGTCAGCGTTTCCATTCCGCTTCCGGGCAAAATACGAATAAAAATATTATCGACATTAGAGGGATTGAGCAATAGAATCAGCGGTTCAATTTCATTACTCATGGAAGTGAAATGGAAATTCTCAAGGACGCCGATGACCGTAAGAAATTCGTCTCCCTGCATGATAGTTGCACCGACAGCGGAATTTGTTCCCATCAGTTCGGTCATTTTTTCATTGATAAAAACACCGGAACCCTCATCTGCGGCAAACTCCCGGGACATATCTCTTCCAGCCAAAAGTTTAATGTCCATGGTTTTCAAGAAATCATAATCCATTTCATTGTAACTTATCGATACCTTTTCATCGGGATCCTTTCCTTCCCACTTAAAGGCGTTAATCCGCCAGCCAAAAAATGGCAGTGGAAGCGCCATGCCGCTAACATTTTCGATATCAGCCTCTTTTTGCAGTTCACTTTTGAAAATCTGATAATATTTTTCACTGCCGCCGCCCATTTTAAGAACGACGATATCCTCTTTATGATACCCCAAATCCTTTTTTTGCAAATAGTCCATCTGCTGGTAAACGACTGTCACTCCGAGCAAAAGCAGAATCGATAAAATAAACTGGATGATAACGATACCCTTCCGCAGTCCTCCACCCTTCATGGATGTTCCCCCCCTGCCTTTCAAAGCCCGCCCGATGCCGAAGGCGGATAAAAAGAAGGCCGGATAAATGCCGGCAATCAAGCCGGTCATTAAGGCAAAGGCAAGAAGGCTGTAAATAACAAAAGAAATTGCGATTTCAATTTCGCTTCCCGTTATTATTTGAAAAACAGGCAACAGATTATAAAAAAGAATAATCGCCAGGATGGCCGATATGATCGCAAGCAGGGCCGATTCTCCCAGATACTGCACCACAATTTGTCTTTTCCGAGCACCCAGCATTTTTCGCATACCAATTTCTTTGACCCTGCGGAACGATTGGGCCGTGGAAAGATTCAAAAAGTTAAAGGCTGCAATAAGCAAAATAAACGCTGCCACAGATAAAAGGACTATAACAGTCGTCTTATCCGAATAGAATAAAAAATATCTATCTTTAAACGGAAGCAGCGAGAGCAACGTATTTTCTCCTCCGCCCTGCTCTCCGATAATTCCCTCGATCTTGGTTTTTAAGGCCTCAGGAGAAGTATTCTCACGGCATTTGATAAAGGTATAAACAAATAGATTGTTCCAGGCCATATACCAATCGGCTTTGTCGGTTATGTTGAATTGAATCGGCATCAGCATATCGAATTTCATAGAGGAATTTTCGGGGACGTCATTCATGACAGCCGTCACAGTTAGCGGGTATTTATGGTTCAATATGACGGTTTTCCCCAGTGGATCGTCATTTCCAAAATACTTTTCCGCAAGTTGCCGGGTCATGACAATGGAATTGGGGTCGGCCAGAGCATTTTTTGGATCTCCTTTGATAAACGAGAAATTGAATATATCAAAGAAATCCGGGTCTACCAGACGAATTGCATTTTCATAAAAAATCTCCTGGTCGTATTGCAGGACTGTCTCGCCCCAGAACCAGTGATAACGGGATGCCTTGACGATTTCAGGAAATCCTTCGGTTAAAAGAGGAGCCAGCGCCGTCGGGGTTATGGAATTATTCTTAAAATCGGCCTGAGTCAGCACCTGGTAAATAGAGTCAACGTCCCGGTGAAAGCGGTCATGGCTTAGTTCATGCCTGGCAAAAACAAGAATGAACAGGGCGCACATCATTCCCGTGGCAAGACCAAAAACCGTAATAAAGGTATAGAGTTTGTTTCTTTTGATATTCCTTAAGGCTGTTTTCAGATAATTTTTTAACACAGCATCTCTCCCAATATTGTTAATTAGGCAAACGGACAGGGCAATAAAGGATTCGTATCGTCAAACCAAATTGCTCATGAAATCTTTCATTCAATATTTCGCAACATAAAACGGCATTGCCGGTATCGTTCAATTTTTCGTAATCCTGTTTTTAAATACCTTACAAACACATACTATTCTAACGAATTTAACGTAGAAATGTTGCATAGGAAGAAGTAGATAATAAGCCTGGCCAAAAAAGGCTTTCCTCCTTAGAAGGACAAGTGCTTTACCATTTTTTGTTTTTTCGCTCCAACGTCATTCCTCCCCCTTTTAACGTCATTCCCGCGAAAGCGGGAATGACGTTGTAATGGCGCGGAAATGGCGAATGATGTTGATGACAATTTGGAATGATCATGAGCAAATGAGAATTAATAACAGACAAGTGCCGGTGGCACCAAAAAAATAGGGAAGCCCGTCTCCCCTCACGTTAACGGGCTTCCCCTGCCTCGAGAAAAGAACGCATCACCTATGGAAGGCAATACTAAGAACGCCGAACAACAAAGGATTTTTGTTT
>JAQBFG010000037.1:0-7831 GCA_032123495.1 Candidatus Zixiibacteriota bacterium
TGATTTTGTCTTTGTTCATCCATCGCCAACTCCTTTTGATTAACATTCTTAATCAAAAATCCTATTTTGATAGTTGAAAGATATCTTTACCCAAAGATGATAACCCCACGTTCAATAAGATTATCGACAATTTAGTTTACATTCTTAACCACAGCAAAGCTGATAGGGAGCCGATTAAAAGATCATTTTGACCATGTATAAATCGTATTGTTTTGTGGCTTAAGCCATTAGGCGAGTTGATAAGAACTTTCTTATTTTAGCCGTGTACTAAAATAGGACATCCTGGCAAGTAATCGATACTGAATAGACGGTAAATATTACAATCTAAAAATTCCAGACCAAACCGACATAAGGAATCCCAGGGAATATTGCGTCTTCATCGAGAATATTGGCAAATGCGATATCGGCTGAAAATTTTTCTCCGAAAAATCTTAAACCGTATGATATGATAGCGTCGTTAACTCCCGGTAACATCCAATTTTCACTAACAAATGATATTTTTCGGCTAAATCTCCATTCGCCGCCCAAAATGACAGCTGGTCTGTCGCCCAACTTACCATCCGCATATCCATAACCCAATCCAAGTGTGAGACTCTTATCATCGGAGCCGATCGTTCCCATGGCATTTATAATCCCAACTGTTACCGGGTCATCGACCGGGACAGTAATAAACATGCCGCCTACTGCGAATTCAATCGGTCCGTCAGAGTTTATACCAATTTTGGGACTCACAATTATAAGCTGATTACTCAGGCTGACTCCGGGGAAAATAGAAATGCCGGCACTTATGGTAATATTGTCAGTAAGTCCATACGCTGCCCCGACTAAAAATAACCAGGTATCATAGATATAACCCTGTCCCTTGTTCAGCATCCGACCGGTTGGGGCAATATATAATCTTGTCCGATTGGGATTAGGAAACCAATATTTCCCTTCTCTGAAAGATTCATCTTCCACCTCTTTGATTTCCATGATTTTATCAATTGAGATGGTCATTTCGCCAAGATCAGATTGGAATTTTATTTCGTCGTTTCCAATCTCTGTTATTTTGCCAACCAGCGATGAGCCATCATTAAGGGTAATAATTTGAGACTGGCCCGATGCGGGAATAACAAGGTCTTTTTTGGCCACTCCACAAAAAGCTGTTATTGCCAAAATAGCTATTATGATAATAGCCAAACAAAAATGTTTTATAAGATAATTACACATGATCCGGCCTCATTGTTTTTATTTTCGAAACTATAATTTCTTTCCGCCCTATTAAATTGGGGCGGACATTATTTTATCTGTTAAATAAAATGAGATGAATCCTCTCAAATGTCAACAGGAAATATAAATTTAAGGAGAGGGAATAATTAACTATTTACGTTCGTCGGAGAATATCGATTCTTTAGTAAATTTTTGAATTCTATCGATAATATCAAAGGAAACCGATTGAAATTTATAGCCAGTTTCGCAAAAACCGCTGCTGTCATCCTGATTACACCACATGCTGGTAGCGCTGATGACAATATGTTTCCTGTCATCGACTTTGAAAGGAAAGATTACTCTGAATTTATAATTTTTGCCCGGTTCAACCGGTTTGTTGCCGGCAATCATCATACCTTCGGAAGTCATATTATCGAGATGTCCGGCCAGGTCGCCGCCGGACTCATCAAAGACATTAACATACTCTGAGGTATATTTTCTTTTTAATTTTCTTCGTTCAACCATAATTATATTATGCTAATCCTATATATATCAAAAGAATAGCTACTTTTTTATTTTCGGCAATATTTCTCCAACCTTAATGTAATTAATTCCATAAGCGACCGAAATGGAAATATTGATTTTAATCAATAAGCCTGTTATCTCCCCTCATTTAATTGGCTCAAATTCGTTTCCCAAATTTATTTCTCATTACTTTTATGAATGTATATTCTGTTAAATTGTTAGTCAACATAGTTTTCCGTAATTTATTAACTATCTTTAGAGCTGTAATCTCGATAAAAATAATAAAACTATCAGAACCAACCTTGAATAATCAAGGTTATCTCCATATTTATCGGGAATGTAACTTTATTTTATAATAGTCGTCTATTTTATTAAATAAAGAGAAGGTCTATAAAATGCCAATCGCAAACAGTGGAATGATTAAAAGCGAGTCGCTGCTTTCGCAGGCAGATCCAAAATCACTGATCGGTAAAATTATTCTATTCCCTTTAATAAGAATTATCATAGCAATTTTATTTATCGCTCCTGTTGGAATATTACATTTTCTTTTTGAATCTGAATTAAAGCCGGTAATCACGGATCAATATAAAACATTGGCAATTGGCCTCGATGTTATGATCGGTTTTGTTCTGTTTATTTTTCTTTATAGACTTTACACAAGATCTATAGAAAAAAGGGTAGCCCTGGAATTTTCAGTTGGCCACGGAATTAAAGATTCAATCTATGGTCTGATTCTGGGTGGCGGACTAATGACAATTATAATTCTGCTTTTGGCTTCCCTGGGATATTATAAGATAGATATTTTATTTCCGGATTGGACAGTTGCTTTTAAAGGACTTTTCTCTATGGGAATGGCAGCTTTTGTCGAAGAACTATTATTCCGTGTTATTGTTTTTAAACTTACTGAAGAATTTTGCGGGAGTTGGATCGCTCTTGCGGTTAGTGTTTTTTATTTTGGATTTGCTCATGCCGGAAATCCAAACGCCACTTTGTGGACATCTATTGCGGTTGGAGTCGAAGCAGGAGTTTTATTAACCGCAGCTTACATGTTGACCAGGACTATATGGTTTCCTTTTGCAGTACATTTTGGCTGGAATTATTTCCAGGCCAAAATTTATGGCGTGACCACTTCAGGTATTGCATTTGAGGGTTTGATTGTTCCCACCATAGATGGGCCGGAGTGGCTGACCGGGGGAACTTTTGGAGTGGAAGCATCGGTGGCCGCGGTTCTGTTATGCCTGATAGCAGCAGCTTTTATTCTCAAAATGGCGATAAATAATAATCAGATTCTTGCTCCTATGTGGCAGAGAAAAGAAGCCCGCCCGCGGTCCGATATTGCCCCAATCTCATAACTAACAATGAGTTAGTTTCGAACTCCTGTTGCCTGTGGTCGTTGAAGAATAATGTACTTGATTTCTCCCTATACTTTGTTTTTGGATTGATCAATTTCTTTTCCGACCGGGTCAGTTTCCGTCCTATTATTAATCTGCCGGTTAATTAGCTAAACTAAAGTGCGAATATATAAGTGTATAATTTATAGATCTGAGACAGAGTTAGTAAGTTGAAAACTAGCTTCATTGAGGAGATAAACATGCGCGATGGTTCAAAAATAGGGAAATTTTACGGATTTAGCGTTCTATTGGTTTTTCTATTAATATCCGTATCTCCAACACATCTGCCTGCACAGGATGTTGCTGTGGGACAAGCACTGGCAACAGTTATGGCATCATTAACAGTCGCTGCCGTTCAGGATTTAGATTTTGGGAATATTTTGCAGGGAGTGACCGAAACTGTTACCAGAACTGACGGTGTCAGGGCAGGGATATTTCAAATAACTGGTGAAAGTGCCGCCAATCGCGAGGTATCGATGCATTTTCAGTTACCTGATTATCTATGGAACAGTACTCCGGCCAGTCAGGATCGGTTGGTTATCTATTTCCAGAATACCGATTGTACTATTGATACCACCAGTGGAGCACCTTTGACTCCGGGGGGCGGGGCGTTAGTTGGAGAAAATCCACATAGCTTACCTGACGTCGGTATCGGTGGCGCTGATGGAGTCATCCGGATTTACCTTGGCGGATCGGTCTATCCATCTGTTGATCAGAGAGCCGGAAACTATTCGGCAGATATTGTCTTAACCGCAGCTTATACCGGCGACTGAGTTTAGATGATTTTAAAAATGAAGATTAAAAGGAATTGGAGATAAAAGATGCATAATTTCAGAAAACCAACTTTGATAAAAATAGCGATGCTGGCAATTATGTCTGTTTTTATCTTTTCGGTCTCGAGTGCTCAGGATGTGACGACCGGGCAGGCTGTCGCCAATGTTTTGGCAATTCTGGCCGTTGCGTCGGTGCAGGATCTTGATTTTGGAAATATCCTTCAGGGAGTAACCGCGACTGTGGCAAGAACCGATGCGGCTAATTCCGGGATCTTTCAGATTTCCGGCGAGGGGACTGCCAACAGTGAAGTTTCCATGTATATGCAGCTTCCCGATTATCTCTGGAACGGTACTCCTGGCAGCCAGGATCGTTTGACCATATATTTTAAAGATACCGATTGTACTATTGATACAACTAATGGGACTCCCGATGTGCCAGGTCTTGGCGCGCTGGTTGGTGAGGACCCCCATAATATCCCTGATACCGGAATCGGCGGTGCTGATAATGTTATTAGAATATATTTGGGCGGAGCGGTCTATCCGGCCGTTGATCAAAGGGCCGGTGCCTATTTGGCCGACATTATTTTAACTGCCGCTTATACAGGAGATTAATACTTTCTCGGTTTAATCTCCGACGTATTCATTTCTTATATTTCTTTTCTTTCTTAGCATAATATTTGCTAATTATCAATGTGTTAATTATATTATATAAGTTATTCGCGTGAGGTGTAATAACTTATAAAAATTACAGAGGTTTTCTATTATGAAAATATTGAATATTTCTGCTCTTATTTTTCTGTCTTTTGTCTTTGTTTTGCCATCAAACGCGACCACTATCCAGGTTCCATCAGAACAGCCGGATATTCAGGCTGGAATTAATGCCGCCGCAAATTGGGATACGGTTATGGTGGCACCCGGAACGTATCGGGTCAATCTTGATTTTAAGGGTAAATCAATTATCGTCACAAGTGAGGCGGGGCCGCTTTTAACTATATTGAAACCATACACCACCGCTTTGCCTATCGTTAATTTTGAGAACAGCGAGTCGCCTCTGGCGGTTCTGGAGCGGTTTACTCTTAAAGAGCGGTACAGCAAACCGGCCATCCAGATTTATAACAGCTCACCGGTTATCAGGGACAACATTTTTACAGATAATGGTGCATATTATGGCGGTGGAATTGTGTATATAAGGGGAAATTCATCCTGTACTATCCAAAGAAATTTGTTTTATGATAATCAGGGAGCTTATGTCGTTATCTGGGAAGATTCTGATTCACCGTCATGGGTGCTAAACAATACTATTTATAGCGGTCGGGCAGGGCTTCTCCTGTGGGGTTCATCAACAACAGCTTATGGAAATACTGTCACTAATTGCAGCATGGGGGTTTCGGCCGTGTCCAACGCCAATACCGCCTACAATAATATCTGGGGAAATGGCACCGATTGGACATCTGGTTCTCCCGGTTCGATGGATGTTGCCTTAAATCCCGGCTTTGAGAATCCTGCGAATGGAAATTTCAGTCTGAGTGAGAGTTCATTGCTGATTGACTTTGGTCATCCTAATTCAACTTATGATGACCCTGATGGAACCAGAAATGATATCGGCGCTATTCCGTTCGATCATCGGACGCCGCTGGCAATAAATCTACACTTGGATAACTATGAAGTGACCAATGTTCTGAGCCATTACCCAACATTTTTCTGGAAATTTTATGATCCTGCACCATCGCAAGTGGCTTATGAAATTGAAGTAGGTTCCGACAACGACTGGACGACAGCCGAATTATGGTCTTCCGGCGAAATGATATCGGCAGACACATTTGTTACCTATGACGGGGCCGCCCTCGACAATGGCACAACAAATTATTATAGGATTAGGGTTAATAATGGTACTGCATGGGGTATCTGGAGTGAATCGGTTTTTCGAATTAATTCAATTCCTACTGCTCCTAATCTGGTCTATCCAATTGACCAGGAAATCACTTCAATGTTTGGGGTTCGCTTGTCAGCTGAGAACTCACTTGATGCCGAAGGTGATGATCTTATCTATGAATTTCAGATTTATTCCGATGCCGGAATGGGAACGGGAGTAGAAATAATTGAAGAAATTCCTGAACAAAATGATAACACTAAAACAGAAAAAATTGACAATTTAGAAAGTGACACAGAATACTGGTGGCGCTGTCGGTCTTATGATGGTTATGAATATTCGGCCTGGTCCGATTTGAATTCATTTGTTACCCGGTCTCCATTGGTTATCAGAGTCCTTGCCGAGCATTTGACATTACAGGCGGGGATCGATGCTGCCGAGGAACTCGATACGGTTCTGGTAACGGCCGGTACATATTCCGGTGAGGGTAACAGAGATCTGAGCTTTAACGGAAAAAATATTATTCTTTTGTCTGAAGGCGGACCAGATGCAACAATTTTAGATTGCGGTGGGGAACCCGACTCGCATCAGGGATTTGTTTTTAAAAATGGTGAGGATAGCAGTTCGGTCATAGATGGTTTTAAAATTACAAGTTCTTACTCCCCAATGCTTTGGAACGAAGCAGCTATTATCTGTCAATCTTCGCCAACCATCAAAAATTGCCTGATATCTGGGAATATTGGGGATGGAATATTATGCTCCTACGGCGCCGCGCCAAAAATAATAAACTGTATAATTTCAAATAATACCGGAGCCGGAGTTCGAGCCGGCTGGAGTGATTTAGCTATGACAGGTTGTTTGGTTTTTGGTAACAGTCTGGATGGATTTAATATAAATTATGGTGCCATAAATGTCTCTAATTGTACTTTTGCCTACAATGGCGGAACCGGAATTCTTCTTGAAGGAGATCCGCCCAAAGTCAGTGATAGAGCTGAAGATTCAGCAATGGTGAATAATTGCATAATAGCTTATAATGCCGGCGGCGGTGTTAGACAATGGTTTTACTATTCTCCTGTATTACACTTTGGATGCAATAATTCTTATGGCAATGATGAAGACAATTGGGGCATTTACGGATTTAATGTCGGTGACGAGTTTGGTAATATCTCCGCGGACCCATATTTCTGCGATAATACGATTGAGGATTTCAGTATTTCAGATATATCGCCATGTGCACCCGATAACAACGATTGTTCTGTACTTATGGGAGCAAGAGAAATTGGCTGCACCATGACCGATTTAGATGATGATATAGCCAATAATCAAATTCCAAATAAATTTGCGTTAGAGCAAAATTACCCAAATCCTTTTAATCCCTCGACAATAATTAATTATTCATTACCAACGCAAACAAATGTCAAGATAGTGGTATATAATGTTCTGGGGCGGATGATAAAAATATTAATCGATGCAGAACAGACGGCAGGGGAGTATTCCGCTTATTGGAACGGAACTGATGAACATGGTCACGATGTCACTTCGGGGATATACTTGTATAAAATCATTACCAACGATTATATTTCGTCAAGAAAAATGATTCTGTTAAAATAATCACTTGAGCTATCCGCTTACCCTTCAAAGAGATAGCTTCTTAGTGATCCCTCAATAGAAGTAATATCATCTGTTGAGATATCTTCCAGCTTGAAACCGGAAGTATAATAATCATAAAAATCGCCCCTGGTATCGCGATTGCTCCAAATATTTCGGGCCTTGATTGTAATCTGCCTTTCGCCCTCGATAGCATCAGGTAAAGATAGTGAAAATTGCGTAAGGCTATCGAGTTCATAAGGCTCGGTGCCCGATAATTTTAATCCGTTGGCAGATATATCAATTATGCCGCCAGCCAGATTTTGCGTTTCTTGATTTATCAATTTAAGATAATAAATCGGTCGTTTCCTTTTACGTATTCTCTTCTCTGACATTATAATGCTCCTTGTATTAGTTTGTTAGTTTTATACTTGCCAACTCGTCTTGTAATCTATACAAAATTTTATATTTCTGGCTGGCAAGAGACTGAATCTGCG
>JAQBFG010000038.1:0-17219 GCA_032123495.1 Candidatus Zixiibacteriota bacterium
TAAAATGGGTCAATGATATATTGATAGACAATTCCAAGGTCTGCGGATTTCTGGCTCATACGCTAACTGAAGGTGACAAAGTCTCCGGTGCCGTTTTGGGAATCGGTCTTAATGTTGAATTTGCGCCCGAGGTCGAACCGACGCCGTTTGTGCCGAAATCATCATCGCTAAAAAGTCTGTCCAATAATCATAAACAGGCCGAGCAGAGCTTTGTTTTTTTTGAATTGATAAAAAATCTGGCCCGGAATTATCAACAACTTCTTGACGGCGATTATTCCGGACTTTTGGAAATTTATCGTGAGCGGTCAATTATAATCGGCCGTGAAGTGATAATCAAACCTGATCCGCTTCGCCCGGTGCGACCACTTCGACCGGTGATACCGGTGCGGGCCGATGAGAAGCCGAAAAAAGATATCGAGGGACGGGTTTTGTCTATCGGTGATAATCTGGAGTTGTATCTTGAAGGGCGCAAAGAACCGGTTTTCAGCGGTCGGCTTATTCTGAAAGATTAAATATAAAACCGGAGATGATTCTCCATGAAATTTTGGTTTTTTTCAATTCGCATTTAAATTAGATTAATTTCAGAATCTTCCTATTTTTTATTGCTTTTTGGGTTGATAACAATTAAAATAAATGGGAAAATGACGATAAACTTGTTATAACAACTTATGTTATAACAAGAACTTAAATACAAGGACGTAAATTGGGATTTTTTGATTTTATCTCCAACGACATAGGAATAGACCTTGGCACTGCCAACACGCTGGTATTTGTCCGGGGACAGGGAATTGTTCTCAATGAACCATCGGTAGTGGCGATAGAAAAGGCAACCGGTAAGGTTCTGGCGGTCGGCACGGCTGCCAAAGAGATGATAGGAAGAACACCCGGTGAAATCTCGGCGATCAGACCTCTTAAAGATGGGGTAATTGCCGATTTTGAAATTTCCGAAAAACTTCTTTCCGATTTTATCAGGCGTGTAATTCGACACAAATATCTGATTAAGCCGCGAATTGTTATCTCGGTCCCGTCAGGTATTACCGAGGTTGAAAAACGAGCGGTTCGTGATTCGGCCGAAAATGCCGGCGCCCGCGAAGTATATCTATTATCGGAACCGATGGCGGCCGCTATTGGAGTCGGCCTGCCGGTTGATCAGCCGTCCGGTATTATGGTTATCGATATAGGAGGCGGCACCTCCGAAATCGCGGTGATAGCTCTTAATGGTATTGTACATCATACCTCGGTGCGAATAGCCGGTGACGAGCTCAATGATGCCATCGTGATGTATCTGAAAAAGAATTATAATTTACTTATCGGTGAGCTTACCGCCGAGGATATAAAAATTAAAATTGGTTCGGCCTTTCCGCTTGAAAAAGAGATCTCGATGGAAGTTAAGGGTCGTGATCTGGTCGCCGGGGTTCCGAAGAATCTGAAACTCTCCTCGGTGCAGGTACGTGAGGCATTGACGGAACCGATTGATGCCATTGTTGAGGCAGTCAGGCAGTCACTTGAACGGACACCACCCGAGCTGGCCTCTGATATTCTTGAACGTGGCATTATCTTGACTGGCGGCGGGGCGTTGTTGCGTGGTCTTGACCGACGTCTCCGCGATGAAACCAATCTACCGGTGAACTCCAGCGAAGATCCACTCACTTGTGTTGTTCGCGGAACCGGTAAGGTGTTGGAGGATATGGCTTTTTATTCAAAGGTGCTGATCCGGAGCCGTCGAGGTTAGTTATTATTTTTCAGTATAATATTCAAGGCAAACTTTATCGGTTTGCCTTTTTTTTTGTTTAATTATTAGTCTTTATGATAAACCGGTTGTCAAAAGGTTGAGTAGAAAATAAATGGGTATAGATAACAAGGAATTGGTGGCCCGTGCAAAAGATGGCGACCGACAGGCTTTTGATAAACTGGTGAAGGAGAATAAAGATAAGATGTTTGCCCTGACGTTAAGAATGACCGGAGACCGTGAGGTCGCACTTGACCTGATGCAGGACACTTTCCTGACAGCTTATAAGGAGATCGGTCGGTTTCGGGGTGAGGCAGGTTTTTCCAGCTGGCTTTATCGGATAGCGTCAAACAAGGCGCTCAATTATTTGAAGCGGAAAAAGATTTTATCATTTATTCCATTGACGGAAAAAACATCAGATGCGGTTTCTTATGAGATGCCGGATAATATTGATGGAGAAGGTCTAAACAAAGAACTGGCTCTGGCAATTAATTCACTTCCGCCAAAACAAAAATTGGTTTTTAATCTGAGATTTTATGAGCAATTACCGTTTGGCAAGATTGCTGGAATTTTAAATAAAAGTGAGTCGACGGTGAAAACAAATTATCAGAAAGCGATTGAGAAACTTCGGAAAAAATTGGAAAGTTTTAGGTAGATTATGGATTGCGGTAGATTTAAAAATAAAATTACTCAAAGTGTCGGTTCGCTTATTCTCGAGAACGATGAGAAAATTCATCTGGAGCAGTGTGACCAGTGCCGGAATCTTTATGAGGAGTATATCAATCTTGAAAAAGAATTGTCCGGTTTAACTATCGAGCCGCTTAGTGCCGTTGAGTTTGCCTTGATGCAGCAAAAAATCGATAACAATATCAATCGGTATAACAGGCGTGCGATATCATTTTATAATCTGTTTACTCGTTATGGGGCCGGATTGGTTGCAGTCGGATTTCTATTTTTTGTGTCGCTTTGGTCCGGTTTTGAATACGGTGTTTACTATAGCGAGAATGATGGCCAATCTGAGACATACTATCTGGCCGAATATGAAGATGAGAACAGCAGCGAGGATGAGACAATCAATGATGAGTACATCGATTTGTTACTTTATGACTATACGCAAAACAATGGTTATAATTCCGGTGACCTGCTTCTGGGCGATCTGACTGTTGATGAATTTGATTATCTGGAAAATAATTTGGATTTGGGAGATATATAATGAAACAGGTTTTAAGAATTACGATTTTATCTTCTTTGATGATTTTGTTGATTGGAAGTACAGTTTATGCTCAGGGGCATTTTAAGCGTGGCTTTGGCGGTCCCGATAAGATGGGAATGCACAAGAAAAATCTTGAGAATCTCAGGCTATTAAAACTTCTCGAGGTTCTTGATTTAGATGAAGATCAAAACGATCTGTTTATCTCAGCCTTTTCTAAATTTAGAAAAAACTCCAAAGAAATCAGGGAAAAAGTTGAAGGAGAGATTAACATTCTGGCCGAATATCTGAAGCAGGAGAATAGATCTGATAATGTAATACTGGAAAAAGTTGATTTGATTGTCAGCATGAAGGAAGAATTTGAACAAGAGAGAAAAAGATTCTTTGAGAGAGTCAAAGATATTTTAACGCCCGAGCAATTGGGCAGAATGATGGTATTTCAGGAGCGGTTCGAACGTGAGCTACTGGAGCAGGTCCGCGGTTTTAGGGCGCCAAAACCACCGGATGGACTCGAATCAATGTCTGTTCCCGGTCCACAGCCGGAACCTGAATTTCCTGGAATTGATGATTAAAAGAGGAGGTTTAAAATGAAACGGAAATTATTTGTAGTATTGTTGATCGTGGCATTTAGTGTATCGGCGGCGATGGCAGGGCATCATGGTATGAAGGGGAAGGGTGCGCCTATGGCTCCTGATGCTCCTCGTGCCAACTGCGGACCGGGAATGGGTCGGGATTTTCAGGGGGCAGGCAAACTTTTACAACTTGCCGATAAACTTGAACTGACTGACAAACAAATCGCCGAGATCAAGGGACAAATGGAAAAGAACGGACTTGATCGTATTGACAGACAAGCCGATTTAAAAAAGGCGGAACTTAAACTTCGGCATTTGCAAATGAACGATGCTTCCGACAATGAGATCCTTGCTGCAATTGATAAAGTCGGCGATTTAAAAACCGATTTGAAAAAGCAGCAATTTATACATCGCAGCGAGATGAAATCAATTCTTACGGAAACGCAGCAGGAAAAACTGAAAGAATTGAGAAATGAACATCGCGGTAATTGCAGAACTGGCGGCAAAGGTTTTCGTGGCCAGGGTATGGGATATAATTTTGATGATGAAGCTGAATCCGATACCTATGGCATGGAACCGCCATCGCCGCCACCAACCCCAACCGGCGATTGGGAATATTGATTATCAAAATCATTTAAGCAGGCTTAAAGTAAAAAAGGCAGGTCGGAACGGCCTGCCTTTTTTTGTGAGATAATCACTTAGAGATAAGATTATTACTGGGCATATTTATATTCGTCAACGCTTTTCATAAAAAGATTAACAAAGCGTTTGAATTTAGTTTTAAATTCCATGCTGTTGGGGTCATTGTACTGCATCAGATTGTGAGAGAGAAAATGATAGCATTGACCGATTTTTGTGGCACCATAAGTGTCACTATAGAGCTGATGCTTTAATTCAACCTCTCTGATTTTGATAGAGTCGTTTGTAATCACGCCCAAGAGACTAATATTAAGTGAGAAATCTTTATCGCATTTAATATTATCTTTTGAAACCGATACAATTTTCTCAAAGAGGGCGCGTCCTGATCCAAAATCAGAGACCTGATTAAGGATAATAAACGGCCTGAAAACTTTCTGTGGCTGGTATGATGGATCACGTTCGGCCATTGCTTTTTCAACTTCCTGAAATCTGAAAAAAGCTGCCTTAATACATGAATAGCCAGCAATTATATCCTGTGGGGTGGCAATGATTATTTGATAATCCTGGGCGAGAGCAAAATCCATCGTGGTCGATGAGATCCCGGCGCTCAAATCATAGATTACATAATCGTATTCGCCACTCACATGACGAAGAGCCTTGATAAATCGATTCTTGTGAGTATTGGTTAGATTAGCCAATTTAAAATTTCCTGACTCACCAGCGATAAGATCAAACCCATAAGGTGTTGTATAGATCAACTGGTCAACATCCTCGGCACCATTAAACAGGTCAATTATTGTATTTTTACAGTAGAATCCAAGTTTGTTGGCAATATCAGCATTACCGAGATCGAGATCGATCGTTAACACCTTTTTGCCGAGACGCGACATATAGAACGATATATTGTTGGCAACATGTGTTTTTCCAACGCCGCCCTTGTTTGAAATAATAGCGGCTGATTTGACCACATGTTTTTTACGAACTTCCAGGGTGACCATGTCGCCGATAAAAGCCTGCATCTCCTGAGATCGGGATTTAATCTCCTGATTGATTATATTAACTGAAGTTGTTTCAACTTTAGGTTTAATCGGTGCAGTTTTTTGTTGGGTTGCCGAGGCCTTTATTTCTTCCGGGATATCTTTTATTTCCGGCAATGGTTTTCTTTTATCCTGATCAAAATTTTCGATCCATGATTCCTGCGAGAGAGAACTGCTTTTTTTCTCAATGGTCTCTTCCATCCGATTTTTTATCGCTGGTTCTTCTGTCAGCCGGTTTTTGATCGCGGTAGCAGTTGTCGGTGCGGATGATGTTTTATCCGTCTGTTCTTTTAAAGTTGTCCTCATTTTTGTTGGGACCTCTTCAATAAATGCAGTTTCCTTTTTCATATTAGCCCTTCTACTCCATATAATAAAATTTTATTTGTCTATTTAAATCTATCGGATGAAACTGTGAAAAAATTAGACAGTTTTTAATTTTGAAACATATATATGCAAAAAATCCCACACATAAATCAGTAGGCATTTCAACATGAAATGGCTTGAAAATAAAGTATTGCAAAAATCCTATAGTTTTTTCAAAACTGTTTCAATTTGTCGGTTAGATAAAAAGGAATTAAATCTAAAAAAATATAAAATATTACCGATATTCTGCCAATATGGCAGAAATATGACAAATGTGAATTGACTTAATATAATATTATAGATAATATCAACTTATGAATATTACAAAAGTTTTTATCTCAGATTATCTGGCCTATAAGGCTGGTCGGCCGCTAAAAATAAAAGAGCTGGCTGATGAATTAAACGTTTCCAAAAAAGAGTATGTCAAATTCCGAGATTTGATTAAGACGATGATCGATCAAGGTCAGCTTGTCAAATTACGTCGTGGAAGAATAGGAATCCCTTCGGAGATGAATCTAATTGTTGGAGTTATCTCAATTTTGCGAAACGGGATCGGATCAATTATTCTTGACACCGGCGAATCGGTTCAGATTCCTCGGGCTGAAACCTTTACCGCTCTTGATGGCGATAAAGTGATGGTTAGAATTGAGGTCGATAATGTAGATGAACGATTGGGGAAAGTAATCAAAGTACTTGAACGTGCAGAGCAGAATTTTATTGGGATATTTCATAAAGGCGAGAATCTGAATTTTGCCACTCCCGATGATAGAAGAATCGGGCGGGATATCTTTTTGGCCAAAGGGAAGACCAAAAAGGCGGTTGAAGGCGAGCGGGTTGTTTTCAAAATAGATCTTTGGGATGATCCTTACCGCAACCCCGAGGGTGAAGTAGTCGAGCGGCTCGGTTTCCCGGGGAATGCCAAAACTGACCTCAAAACGATTATCCGCAAATATGATCTACCGGAACAATTTCCAACCAATGTGACTTTACAGGCGAAAGAAGTTGATAAACTATTTACCGAAACCGAAAGGAAACGTCGGGAAGATTTCACCAAAGATATAATTTATACTATTGATCCGGCTGATGCTCGGGATCACGATGATGCTATCTCGGTTGAAAAAACAAAGGATGGGTATCGGCTCGGCGTCTATATTGCCGATGTTTCATTTTTTGTCAGGAGTGATACCATTCTTGATAAGGAGGCATTTGAGCGGGGGAATTCGGTTTATCTGCCCGGTCTGGTGATTCCGATGATTCCCGAATCGCTTTCCAATAACCTTTGCTCCTTAAAGCCGAATCTGAATCGGTTTGTATATTCGGTTTTAATAGATTATGACAGCAAGGGTAAGATGCTTGATTTTAGAATTACCGAAGGAGTAATCAATTCGAGGGCAAAACTGGCCTATGAAGAGGTTCAGGAATTCTTTAATAATGGGACCAAGACCGAGGGGATAAGTAAGGTGGCCGAAAGTCTGAAGCGGGCCCGTCAACTTGCGACAATTCTTCAAAAAAACAGGATGGCAGAAGGCTCAATTGATTTTGATTTGCCCGAGGCCAAAATAACTCTTGGAGAAAATGGACAAATCGTTGAAGTCGGTAATCGGGTCAGACTTGAAGCACATCGTTTGGTAGAGGAGTTTATGCTGGCGGCCAATCGTGCGATTGCTCTACATGTTTTCCGATTGGGTCAAAAATTTCTTTATCGGGTGCATGATAAACCGAAGCAGGAAAAAATCGAGGCTTTCTCATATCTGGTTTCAACGCTCGGATACCGCTTCCCGGCCTCGCCTGAGATCAAACCGATTCATTTTACAAGATTTCTTAAAAAGTTAAAAGGCAAACCGGAAGAGGAGTTCCTTAACGAACTGTTGCTAAGATCAATGCAAAAAGCTGTTTATCAACAAAAAAATATTGGTCATTTCGGTTTGGCATTCTCCCATTACACACATTTCACTTCGCCAATTCGGCGTTACCCCGATCTGATGGTGCATCGGCTATTGAAAAAATTAGACAACGGCCGGTATCCTGATAAATTGAATAAAAATCTGGATACAATTTTAAAACATGTCGGGGATCATTGCTCGGAAACCGAACGAACGGCCGAGAGAGCCGAGAGGGATGCCACCAAGATGCTTCAGATAGCATATATGGCCGATAGAATCGGCGATGAATACGAAGGTGTGATTTCGGGGATGCTTAATTTTGGATTTTTTGTCAGATTAAACGAAGTCGGAGTCGAGGGCATGGTTCGTCTCTCCAGCCTGGATGATGACTACTACAATTTTGATGAAAAGCGCTTTCGGCTGGTGGGGCGTCAAACCGGAAGAATATTTCGTATGGGAGATACAGTTAAGGTCGGGGTGCTTTCGATAGATATCCCCAAAAGTGAATTAAATCTTTTTCTTAAAGAGTCTAAGAAGCAGGAGCGAAGGCAACCACCAGAGAGTAAACGCAAGGATAGAAAATCGGCACCAAAGAGGAAACGTCGGAGACAATGAAAAATAATATCCTGATTCTGGCTCGGGCAGAACAATACCAAAACACAACCGCCTTTAGCAAAGCTTTTAGTTCTATCGGCGAATATGTTAATGAAATTTCAATGTTATATACAATCCTGAAAGAACGGGCGATCGATTTAATTCTAATCGCCGAAAATTTCCCGGGACTTAATGCCGGGATTGTTAAAAAAATCAGGAGACGTGCTCCATTTGTTGATATCTGGGAGATCACCGAATCGTCGTATGATAAAGAGTTAGATGATGAGACTTATTACAATGGCTTCATAAATCCGGCAGTCGGACCAAAGGCGGTCAAAGAAATAGTAACAAAAATTTTGGGGCAAAAAGAACTTTTGCGAAAATTCGGAATGGTTGGTTTGTCATCAAAGATAAAAGTTGTGGCGGAGACAATCGACCGCATTGCGCCAACCGATATTTCTGTACTGGTTATCGGACCCTCCGGTTCAGGGAAAGAGCTGGTTGCCAGTGCGATTCATAATAACTCGGCTCGTTCCGGCAACAAATTTATGGCGGTAAATTGTGGTGCACTGGCTGAGGGGGTTTTGGAATCGGAACTTTTTGGGCATGAGAAGGGTGCTTTTACCGGGGCGGTTGGTCGTCGGGACGGTCTTTTTCGGCAGGCTGATGGCGGGTCGATATTTTTGGATGAGATCGGTGAAACCAGACCAAGTATGCAGGTCAAACTTCTGCGTGTTCTTGAAGGGGGTAGTTTTTATCCGGTTGGGAGTGATGTCGCTTACAGGTCAAATGCCAGAGTTATTGCGGCGACTAATCGCGATTTAAACGATGCCATCGCTGAAGGATTGTTCCGGGAAGATCTTTATTTTCGGCTTGGTGTGGTTAAAATTAATTTGCCGCCATTAAATGAGCGTCGGGCCGATATTCTGCCTTTATTGTATTATTTTTCAGAGTTGGAAGGTTTGGAAGGTTTTTCGGAGAGAGCGCTTGATTTGCTAATAAAATATGATTGGCCGGGGAATATTCGCCAACTGCGTAATTTTGTTTCGCGAGCAGGTGCAATGAAAAGCGGGGGTGAGGTTTCGATCAGTGACGTCGAACAGTTTATCAACGAGCAGGGAGTTGGTCCGAAAAATTTGCCGGTAGTAACGGGGCATACCTCTGAGGAAGCAGGGCACGAATTGATCTATCATGCGCTGATATCGCTTGGCAATGAGATAAGAATGCTCAAAGACCTGATCCTTGCTAATCTGCCAGCGAAAGATAGCTTTGAAACCGAAGAGCCAACCGGTGGAACATCGGTTTCGCCTCTAAGCGGTTCGGTGGAGGATATGGAGAGAGAATTGGTAACCAGTATCCTGAAAATAACCGGCGGCAACCGACGGGAAGCGGCTCGACGACTTGGGATGGGTGAACGAACTTTGTATCGTAAATTGAAAAAGTACGATCTGAATTGAGAACGGCAGTTTGCATATCTATTGTAATCCTTCTCGTTGTGGCAAATTTGTCTCTGGGACGAACCATTGGCTCGGAAGTATATCCAACTGAAGATGAACTGTACGAAGCATTTCTTATTGGCCAGATCGATTATCAGACCTATCTGAATCTGAGGGAAATATTCAATTCCGGTATTGATAGTACGGATCTGTACCTTATCGAAGAAATCCCAAATATTAATTTCTTTCGCGAATACGAATCCGATATTCAGTCCGATCTGGAAAAAGAACAGACCAAACCATATGTTTCAGATCAAGTCGGTATTTCAAAGGATAAAATTTCCGGATCAATAAAATGGAAGCGGTATCAAAAACTAGATGAATTCGGTCAGGACAAAAACCAGATTTATATCAATTCACAACTTTCTCAGGATTGGTCGTTCAAATTAAACGGCTTAGATGAATATATCGGGCATCAGGAATTTTCTTTTCGATCATTAAATTATAAAAGTCAGCGCGGCACGATTCGCAAACTATCGATTGGAAATTTCACGACCCGGTTCGGGCTCGGTCTGACGGTTGGATATCGGGGGCGTCTGTTTGGCAAGGATTACCTTTCGCCTGAAGAAACATTTCTCGTTCCCGATTATGGCGGGTTCAATGGTATCTATGCCGAGGGTGGTCATTGGAAAAATCTTGTAAAATGGCTGTTTCATTATGACAAAAACGATACGATTTTGGTTCGAACGTCGGCCTTAAATGTTGTCAGGAAATATGGCTTATTTAGAGTCGAGGGGATTTTGCTTGGTTCGATTATCAGTAATCGCCTGACCAAAATTGAATTCAGGCAATACCAGGTCGGTCTGTTTGTCGGTTATTCTGGATACGATATAGATGCCGCAATAGAGGTTTCATTACCAAAAAATAATTTGGAGCGATCTTCCAAAAATAATCAAGCTGCAGTTGCGGAAATGACATATAAGAAAAATGATTTTTCCTTAAAATTCTCGACTTGGTATTATGGCCAAAATTTCACTAATCTTTTTGGGGGCGGCCGATCAGGAGATTTATATCGAACGGTCGAGTTTGAAACGATTGATTTGAGTTATCGTGACCGGCGCAAGAATCAGCAGGGATTTCTTGTCAAAACTTCAACTTCTTTATCCAGACAGATCGATGCAGATATGGCACTTTCTATTTATGGAAGTTCCCGATATGAAAGATTTATTGAAATACAAACATCTTTGGGGAAAATATTTGCCGAAAAATCCCGATTAAGAGTATATTACGAACTGTTTAGAAAGGAGAAACTTGGCGAGATATCAAACGATAATAGTTTAAAATTGGAGTATAATTATAAATCGCCACGATTTTCTATAAGGAGTTTTCTTGGATATACCTATGATAATGAAAACCAGAAGTATCTTTCATTTCATTTTCGAACAAAATTGAAGAATAAAATATTAAGAGAAATTGAATTTTGGGTGAATTTTAGCAGAATAAATATCGAAACAGGTAATATTGATTACTTTTATGGTTACATTAAGGAAATGGTCGATATTACAAAAACGGTGTCGTTGAGTGTGAAATATCGATATCGGTATAATCGAAGATTTATCGAGCCGAATGAATCAACAATCTATTTGGAAACGCTGATAGTATGGTAAAAATAATTAAAATATTCTTTTTTGTATTTATCCTGATTTTTATACTTTTTGCTTTTGCTAATGCTGAGCTAATAGTTAATGAGGTGATGTCCAATGAGCCGGGGAGTAATAGATCTCTGGAGTGGATAGAGTTTTTAAAAACTGATACGAATCTTAATTTCTCGCTATGGCCTTATAAGATAGACGCCGATGGAAAAATGCTTTCTTTTGAATTTAATCCAATTACGATCGCAGGCGATTCGTTTATTGTAATCTGCAAGGATAGTAGTTCTTTTGAATCATACTGGGGTAACAATAGCGGAATTTGGCGGGATGATCCTTCTGAAGATTATAGGCTTATTGAATGGGCAGAGGATTTTTCTCTGTTAAATGATAGTGGAGTCGTCAAACTATATTTTTTTAACAATCTGATTTCTTCATTGGGCTGGTCCCAATCGGCAAGCGATGGTGTTTCGTGGGAACGGTTCAGCGCCGATTCGGCCGAAGTGTATCTTTCCGATGACCCAACCGGCAGTACACCGGGACGAGTGAATTCACGAACGCCGCTGCCGTTTGATCTTGCTTTGCTTGCGGTTGAAGTTTTTCCAACCGATTCAGGTTTTACAGAATTAAATTTTAAAATCGCCAATGTCGGTCTGAATAGTATAACCAAAGATAGTCTGTTTTTGTATGTCGACCCCGAACAGGATACAGTTGTTAGCCATAGTGATCTAATTGCCAAAACGCAGATATCGGATATAGATCCGGGTGATACTATTGTGGTCGTCCTTAGTTTCGAATTCGACCAGGTTTATATTGATCTGTTAGCGAAATTACTTCCTGACGATCGGGGCGCCAATAATATTCAATTGTTTACGGCGCCGGGGAAAAATTATCCACCGATAATATTATCTGAATTTTTGGCCGATCCAACACCATCATCGAATGAATGGATAGAACTAAAAAACCGCTCAGAAAGAGAAATAGATATTACCAACTGGTACCTTGGCAAAGGTGATGTCCTTTATCCGATAGCCTCGGCCGGTTACACTATGCAAAGCGGTGAGTATCTTGTTTTGTGTCGGGATAGTTTGGAATTTGTCAATTTTTACAATTTTATTGATTTTACAATAATCGAGCCGGCCGGTTGGCGATCGCTAAATAATAACGGCGACCTGATTAAATTAATTGATAACATCGGAATGGCGGCCGATAGTTTTGCTTATGATTCTACTTTTGGGGATAACTATACCTGGGGACGGGGCGAGGCTTCGGGTTACACCAATTCCTGGGGTCGTTCAACCGATCAGGGTGGTACCCCCGGTGCCGAGAATATTATCAATTATCCGGCCACTGCCTCGGAAATTAAAATAACAATTGATCAAAATCCGTTTTCTCCAAGTTCCGGCAATGAGATGGAGATAGAGTTTATCCTTCCCGCCGGATTTTTTACGATGAAACTGTATGATGTTGAGGGACGGGTTGTAAAAACTTATATGGATAACCATTATGCTTACGATGGATCAATAATCTGGGATGGAAAATCAGATGGCGGACGACGATTACCAGTCGGTATCTATATTCTGTTCGCCGAAGTCGTGGACAGAGGTTATTATAAACAGACAATAGTGATTGCACCATGAAAATTATTATTACAATTATATTTGTACTATTGATGTCAATGAGTCTTTATGCCTATGATATCGAGGGTGGTCGGCAAACGGGAATGGCGGGGACGATTATTTTGTCGAAACCATCGGCCCACGGTGTGTTAAACTGCCCGACCAATAATTTGTATCCCAAACAGTTTGTTATTGAATCGGTGGCGAACAAAAAATATGGTTTGGCCGATCTTGATCAGGTATCGATTTTGGCAGCGTATCGATTTAAAAATTTCACAACGGCGTTTGGCTTTTCAAGCTTTGGAACCCCTGATTATTATACCGAGAAAAATATAAGAGCGGTTTTGTCGTATCATAAAAATGCAATAGCAACATTTCTGATTACGTCGGGTAGATTAATTGAGATTGGCGGTAAATACGGTGATTTACGAGCGGCATCGGTGGGACTGGGTGTTTCATATTTTAAGGATAATTATTATTTTGGTTTATCTGTAGATGATATTAACAAACCCAAAATTGCCAATAATGTTGACGGCGAAAATGTAAAATTAAATCTATTTGCCGAAATCGAAGGCGGTGGAAAACATTCAGTGACCGGGCGTTTAATACTTGAAAAGTATGAAAAACCGCTTTTATCATTTGGTCAATTTATCAATCTAACCGAGAAAAACGGATTGTTTTGGGGATTAAGTTTCAATCCACTTAAATATGGCGGCGGGTTTGAAGTCGAATATAAAAAAGTTTCGTTTGTATATGGAGTGTCGCATCATCCGGTTCTGGGATTCAGTCATACCGTCTCATTGTCTTTTCTTGTTGGACGCAAGGAAAAAACGAACTAAGCTATTATCATGGTAAATCCTGAAGATAGAATTGGTAGATTCGAGGAAAATCTTTTGGCGCCGTACGCCTCGTTTTCTTCGCAAACGCGCGGTCGACAATATCCGCTAAAAGAACATCCGATGCGGACCGCTTTCCAGCGTGACCGCGACCGGGTGATTCATTGTGCCGCTTTTCGCAGGATGGAATACAAGACGCAGGTGTTTGTTAACCATGAGGGCGATCATTACCGCACCAGATTAACACATACTATTGAAGTGGCTCAGATAAGCAGGACCATTGCGCGGGCATTGGGACTTAATGAAGATCTGTCGGAAGCTATCGCCTGTGTGCATGATCTGGGACATACGCCGTTTGGTCATTCGGGTGAAGATGTTTTAGATGAATTGATGAAAGATTTCGGCGGGTTTAATCATAATCGTCAATCATTGCGGGTTGTTGATGTTCTGGAACGGCGGTATGAAGATTATCCTGGTTTGAATCTCACTTATGAAGTGAGGGAAGGGATCGTCAAACATGAGTCGACGTCCGAGCCGTTAAGTCCCGATATCTTTCCACCAGATGAACGACCGACACTTGAGGCTTCATTGGTCGATCTGGCCGATTCGATTGCATATAATAGCCATGATGTCGACGATGGATTGTCATCGGAGATTTTGGATTGGGACGATTTGGACGATGTTCCCATGTTGGCCGAGGCGAAAGAAAAATCTATCAGGGCCAATCCTGAATTGCCCAGAAAATATCATCATCATTCGGTCATACGGCAACTGGTTGACAAACAGGTGACCGATTTGATCAATCAGTCAGTTGCTAATATCAGTAATTTTGATATTTGCAGTATTGAAGATGTCAGACGATCAAAAGTTAAGTTGATTGCCTTTTCTGAAAATCTTGGTAATAATTTGATTCTGCTCAAAGAGTTTTTAAAGAAAGAGATGTACCGTCATCCACGAATGGTAGAAAATGCGGCGGAAGCGAAAATAATATTAGAAACACTGTTTGACAGGTACAAGGTCGATTCGCAGAAGCTGCATGGTAAATACAAATTGCGGCTGGGGAAAGAGCCGGCGGAAAATATAATATGTGACTTTATCGCCGGGATGACTGACCGTTATGCTATGAAGATGTATGAAGAGTTGAAATAAAGTGCCAAGAGTTGAAAAAATAGCTGGAATCAAACGGCGGATCAGGGCCTGGCTGTTTTTTACGATGTGCGGTCTGGCGGTTGTCTGGTTCGGCGATTATCTTGACGGTCTAGCACCCGGTATGGGTGGCACCATTATTTCACTTGGGATGGTCTGGGTAGGTGCCTCGGTTTTGCTTCTGCTTGTTAATTTAATTGCCCTGCGAATCGAGAAGAAAAAACTTGAAAAAGAAGATAATTTGTAATTGTAGGTCAACGCTCTCCGAGGGTTGACGTTTTTGATTTGCCTACCCCGGGCAGATGTGGACATCTGCCGCGCACATAGCGCTCCAAATCTATCCACAAGATGTCTGCTGTTCTCTTTTTAAATCATCTATTTTTGCCGCCTCTTTTTGTCCTGCGTAAATCACTCCAAAGAGTGCCAACAGTGCCAGAAGTGATAATATAATCAGCATTGTTTCGACAAAGTCGGTCCCATTGAAGAAAATAATGGCGTTGAAAGCCAAAAGTCCTATTTTTAATTCATTCATTCCGATACCGGAAGCCGCCATCTGGAATTTTTTGGAAAAGCTGAAGATCAGAAAAGTGCTGGCATAGTGCGAACCAAAGATAGCGAGTAATATCATAAGCAGTAGGATATGTTGTGGGAAGATGAATGCGTATGAGATTATCACCGCGCAGAGAAAAACAAAATCAAGCAAATGATCGACATAATGTCCCCAGTTAATTAAACCGCTCCCTCGATAACGCCCCACGGCCCCATCAAGGGAGTCGGTTATGTACTGCCCAACAATTGAGGCAGAGATTCCCCACACCCAGAAAATATTTTGTTTGGATAGATATCCGCAAATAATGATTAAAATTGACCAGAGCGATGTCGCCCAGGTGAGATTGCGGCCGTTGAGAAATTTAGGAACTTTTGGGACAGCCCAGGCTATCCATCTTTGTTCATACTTCCAAAGAAAAGAGGTATTGGTTTTGGTCTTATCGGTTTTGTGCTTATTATTCATAGGACACCACCTGTTTTTTTATTCAATACATCTTTGTCAATGGTTCATATATTACTCTTTCATACTTTCTATTATATCAGTTTTCTGCGTCTCTATATCTTTTACACAATTGGTTCCAGAAATCTTCATTTAATATTTGAAGTGGATACAGCTTCGCTGAAATCAAGTTTGAAATATGATCAACATTGTCCTGAATTACCATTAGGTACTAATCACAAATTTGTGTACTGGACGGTACGGATATTAGATTGCATTTATCTGCGAGATATTCATAAGTGTTGGTGTTGCAAAACGTTATGGTTCCTGACGAGAGTGGCATGTATATTGCATATTCCTAAACTGAAATTGAAAAGATAGCAATTGACCCTTTAATGAAAGGAAGAACAATGAAAAACCTGAAAACTCTCTTTCTTACGGGACTGGTAATGATTGGACTCATTATGCTGGCGCCCGCAAGTCTTCTGGCGCAAGATTGTGACGGAAGCGGAAAAAATTTCGTTGACCTTGATGGCGACGGATTTAATGATAATGCTCCGGATGCTGATGGTGATGGTATTCCCAATGGTCTTGATGAAGACTATGTTAAGCCGGAAGATGGTTCTGGTGAGCAAAAGGGTAAACTTGGCGAAACTGAGCCAGTTAAGACTCAGACCAAGGAAATGACTAAAACCCAGAAATTTAATCGTCTCAAAGCTGCTAAAGGTTCAACCTATCAGAAGAAGCTTGGCGACGGTACAGGTACCGGAAATATGGGACCGCAGGACGCTCAGGGTGAATGTGATGGCACCGGCCCAAAAGGTGCGGGCGGAAAATAATTGTAGGAATTAATCAGTTACACAGGATGGTGAGCAGTACTCACCATCCTGATTTTATTAACTGAGATCAGGAGTAAAGATATGTCAATCAAATATTCTCCGTTTCTTGCAGTAATCTTTATTTTAGCCGCCTTTGGTATTTCAAACGGCGAAATAGATGCCTCTTTTAATTTGGGTGGCGGTTATAATGGAAATCTTTTTAATGATTCCCTGGCATCCGAAGATTCCTATTCGACCATAAGCGGGAATATTGATTATTATCCATCATCATCGGTTCAGCTCTCAGCCTTTGGACAGTACAGTGTTTATAAAACAAATAATGATCTGTCGAATATTTTTGGCGGCGGATCAATTAAAGTAATTCCGACCGGTGAAACATCGCCGATTTCTGTAATTTTCTCGGGCGAGATGTCTTATCAGGAGTTTGGAAATCTCTATAATCTGTATAGTCAAAACAGTTTTAGTTCCGATGCTTTGATTATCTATCGGGTGGCTCCGAAATTTCAAATAAATTCCGGAGTTTCATATTCCGCGGTTTCATATTTTAATTCTGATTATGGCTCACGGAACGGTCTGGCCTTATCGGGGGGAATTAATTTTACTCCATTTGGTACCAACTCATTTAATTGTATGGCAAATTATTATATGGGCAGATATGATCAGATGTCGTTAGACCTGG
>JAQBFG010000039.1:0-4956 GCA_032123495.1 Candidatus Zixiibacteriota bacterium
GGTAGTAGTATTACTTTTCAATTCAAGCAGTTTGTATTCCGCGGCATGCCCACCGCCAAACATCGTCATCGTATTAATATTGGTCGGACCGCCGCCTAATCTTATGCCCTCGCCAAGCAGAGGCTCGGCATTATGAATCGAGAGAAATCCTCCAGCGTCAGCACTGGCGACCAATTGTAATATACCAGCGTCGGCCTCTTCACCGGGGTAGTAAAGATCAAATCTGTTTTCCAAACCATCATAATCAGCTGACATCTCAAACGCCGGGCCAAGCGGTTCGCAGGGATCAGGAGGAAAACACGGATCCGGTGGATACAGCCGCATTATTCCCGGTTCGGTCGCCAAATCGCCTCTCATTGTGCTTGCCGTTACCGCGGCGGGGACCGAGGTTAACAGCGTTCGCGGAAGAATTTCCTCCCGGGTGGTTCCGACATTGATTCCAAGATACAGTTCCGTTTCGGAAAAGACTGTACTTTCCAGTCTTGCCTGCGAACCAAGGACAACGGTAAACTTACCGTTTACTACCTCTACTGATGCGTGCGTCTCCGACCAGTAAGAAACACCACCCGCGTCATAGATAGCAAATGTCATTTGAATATCCTGAGTTAACGGCGAACCGGCATCATCAGTCAGATGCCCCTGATAATTGATGAGCAGTGAATCGGCCGCGCTCACTGTCGAAATCAACAGTGCAACAATCATCACGCAAAAGATTGAAACTTTCCTGATTTGAATACGCAACATAGCTTTCTCCTTATTTATTTTATTTACTCATATTCGAATTATGCTTCATACAAAGTTAATAATATTTATGGTAATGGTCTGGTAATAGTATATTCGATCTCCGCACCGTATAGTCTCATATCATATGCGTCCGCACTATATCTCATTGAAATGCCAATAATATAATTATAGTTTTCATTATCTATCGTTGCATAATCAATTGAATTATCAACAATTGTTGTTACACCGGGAGCGCCGGTTGTGCTGGCATTTGCCATAATATTATAGGTTGAGGAACCGCCGGGGGTAATCATGTGCAATGTGATGGCGCCATCAAATGTTGTTTCGTTATCATAAAATATACCTTCAAGTTGCGTAACAACGGCTCCGTCGGGCAATGATACCGGTGCATAATAGTAATGGTAAATATTGGTTGTACTATTTTTTAAAAAATCTGGATTCCTACTATAGGTGACTGTGCTGCTATTAGGAACAAAAGCAGCCTGTGGAATGGAGATTCTTCTTGTGGTTGTGCCAATATTCAAATCAGTAAAAGTTTTTGTGCCGGTAATTGTTTGAGTAGATGACTCATCCACCGCAGTAAATGCTAAATCGTCCTGCTGGATTGTTCCATCATATATTTCATCGGTGCGAACCGCACCAGAGGTGATTTCACGGAAATCGATTGCGTTGTCTGCCATTTCATATGATGTAACCGCATTTTGAGCTATTTTGGTTTGAGTTACGGCATTATCGGCAATATGAGTCCCATAGACCGCGCCAACTGCTATTTCACTCGCACCGACCGCACCTGGCGCTATTTCACTGGCACCGACCGCATCATTTGCTATTTCGCTTGACCCAACTGCATTTGCGACGATCTCGTCTGAATCAACTGCATCGGTTGCTATTTCACTGGCACCAATGGCATTAGATGCAATTTCATAGTCAGTAACCGCATTTTGAGCTATTTTAGATTGAGTAACGGCATTATCTGCAATATGAGTAGCATAGATCACGCCGTCCGCTATCTCACTTGCGCCGACCGCATTGTTGTCTATTTCGCTTGCACCAACCGCATTTGGGGCGATTTCATCCGAACCGACAGCACTGGTTGCAATCTCATCAGCTCCAACCGCATTCGTGGCAATTTCATTCGCTCCAACCGCATTGGCCTGAATACTTAAAGCATAGTCGGCCGTATCGGCTCTGAGTGCCTGATAAGCATATGGTACAGTAATCAAACGGGTCCTCGGTATGATCTCCGGATCATTACCAATAGTAATGCCGAGCATGCTGGTAGTATCATCGGAAAAACAGTTATCTGGCAAAGTCACATATGAACCTAAAAAGACATTAAAAAGACCATCCGTTACCGTTACACTCGGATGAACTTCCGTCCAAGTTTGCGCTCCACCTACATCGATAATATAATAAATCTTAAATGTAATCTGTAAATCGCCCGTTATTGGTGTACCCACATCATCGGTCAGCCGACCCTGGTAGTTTATTACTTGAGGAACCTCAGCACTAACTGATAAAAATATTGATATACAAATTAATCCGGTGAGTAATATTCTCTTGAAATAGATTAAATGAAACATTGCCATCTCCCATAATTTTCAATTGTCGGTTTTGGCGATTTAGTGAAGCGGACCGCATTTTGAAACCCATGTTTCACAGGCACACATCGCCGGACCGCTTTTATATTTGTAATTAATTATATAAACAACATCAAGAATATTAACCACACAACTGCAATCGGCATCGGCACTGCACAAAGCATAAGGAACAGGATCGGGACCACCCTTGTATTTATAATTGATAATATAGACAACATCGAGAATGTTTATCAGTGGGACACCATTGGCCTCGCCCGGTTCACAATCACAGGCTCCAGATACGGAGCTAATCCAATAGCCATGGGTTAGACCATAACTGGTCGATGAACCTTCGCCGACGGCGGTCTGTCCCACCGTTCCCAAAAGACCATAATTGGTCGAGGAACCATCGGTGCCGCCGCCAGATATCACCTGCCAATTGATTTGTTCTCCCGCTCTTAGGTCAGAAGCTTCAGGTTTGACAGAAATTGATTCTTTTTCTGAAATAACTTGCGTCTGATCGATAATCTCAGTCTGGTTTACCTGATTTTTGACGGATGAAACCGGTTTCAGGTCGGTTTTCCCGTCTCTCTTTTCCGCCGCAAATACACCAACCGGGGAAATTAGAAAAATTGCAAAAATTACAATTGTGGCATAAAAAATATTACGATTTGTCATAGGACCTCCATTGACGAGACTAAATTTGATTCTATTTTGGATGACTTTTATAACTGTCTGACCTGTTTATAATATAATTAAATAATTAATATAGTCAATCAGGAAAACAGATATAAACAACTTCCCAATCTGAACCGCCGAATTAATTCTATATCCAAAAAATCGTCATTTTATCAATTTACTGAGGAAACTTATTTCCAATAACTGCGTAATTATAAATATAACGGCTCAGAGTGAGCGCCGAACGTTAGCAAGTTAAATATTTTGGAGGGTCAAAATGAAACGTTCGGTATCACTTATCCTTTTAATTAAGGTATTAGTGCTAAGTTGGGCACTCACTCTGGCAGCCGAAGAGACCAATATTGCAGAAGAAAATGTCCCATCACTAACAGCCTATCGAATCAACCCCCATCCCCCTGTCATTGATGGTAATCTTGATGATCCTATCTGGACAAATTCAAAAATTCAATATGCAAAAAAGTTCACACAGCTCGAACCGGATGAAGGAACGGCGGCAACCGAATCAACTTTGGTGGTTATTGCGTATGATGACGAAGCGCTTTATGCCGCCTTTTGGTGTTACGATTCTGAACCTGATAATATTATGCGGCAATTGGTCAGACGCGATCGAGAATCTTCATCTGATAATGTTTCGCTTTGTATTGACGCCTTTCATGATCATCAAACCTCTTTTCGTTTCAAACTTAATGCCGCTGGGGTTCAATCCGATGACCGAATTTATAATGATAATGCCAGCGACAACTCCTGGGATGGTATCTGGCTTAGCGAAGTTAAAAAACAGCCATGGGGTTGGTCGGCAGAAATGAAAATCCCGTATCATTGTCTTCGTTTCGCCGAAAAGGAAGAACATATCTGGGGATTAAACCTGACCCGCCAGATCGAACGAAAAGGCGAGTATGTCAAATGGTCGTTTACTCCAGCTGCTGAGGGCGGATTCACCTCCAAATTTGGACACCTCACCGGATTAACCAATATCAAACCATCAGGACATCTGGAGATATTACCATACGCCGTCTCAAAAGCCGAAACCGAGGCCAAGTCAATCGGAAATCCTGACGGACGAGAATTTTTTGGCAATGCCGGATTTGATATGAAATATTCTCTTTCATCAAATCTGATTTTGGATGCCACCGTCAATCCGGATTTTGGTCAAGTGGAGCTGGATGAGCCGGTGCTGAATCTTTCTACCTATGAAACATTTTTCAATGAGAGAAGGCCGTTTTTTATTGAAGGTATGGATATTTTTCAAACTGAATTTAATCTTTTCTATTCGCGACGGATCGGCCGCAGTCCCACTCAAGGTGTTGATGATACAAGCCACATATACTACACCGATTATCCCGATGCCTCAACAATTCTGGGCGCAACCAAGCTGACCGGAAAATTGTCAAGCGGGACATCAATTGCCGTTCTCACTGCTATTACTGAGAAAGAAATTGCTGAGTATGCAGCAAAGTATGAAACACTCGATTCCAGCTGGGCGTCAGGTGAGTTGGAAACCGAAATTGGATCAGTTGATACGGTCAGCCGGAGTGGTGTCGTGGCCCCAATGGGCGGCTATTCTGTTTTCAGAGTCAAACAGGATATATTTGAAAACTCTAATGTAGGGGTTATGCTAACTTACGCCGGTCAGAAAAGCATCCATCCGGCTGTAACCGGGGGGTTCGATTGGCGCTTGGTCACAAGCAATAACAAATGGGGATTTAAGGGACAGGCGATTTTCAGCAAAGTCGAATCAAATGAAACTGGATATGGCTTAGATTTTATATTTGAAAAACTAAGTGGAAAACATGTCCGAGGTTACATTGGTGCCACTTTTAAAGATCCCAAATTGAATTTAAATCGCCTGGGATATAGTTCTCGTAATAACTCAAAAAATACCTATGCCTGGCTGCAATACCGCACCACCGTTGATTGGTGGATAGTCCGTAAT
>JAQBFG010000040.1:0-9762 GCA_032123495.1 Candidatus Zixiibacteriota bacterium
AGGAATGCCGACCGTTCAAATCAGTAGTCCGGCAGATAGTTCATTAGTCGCCGATATGGTCGAGATAACTGCAGTGGCCAATGATGACAAGGGTATTGCCAAAGTTTCATTTTATGTGGATGCAATTATGATAAAAATCGATGCCGCCCCGCCTTACACTGCCATTTGGGATTGCTCAAACGAAACGCACGGCAGTAATCATACAATTTATGCGGTTGCTTTTGATACCGACGATAATAGCAATGGATCTTCATCTGTTCTGATTACAATTGATACCAATATGGCCGTTCCGCAAAATCCGGTGCTAAACTCCGCCACTAACGTCACCGATTCGAGTGTTACATTGACCTGGAGCAAAAATAATGATGTCGATTTTGAACGGTACGTTATCTGGTATGATACCAGCAGTACTGAAAATCCGTCAGAAAATTCTAAGACGATTTACAATAGCAATGACACCTCCTTTGTCGTAACACCTCTATGTGACAATACAACCTATTTCTTCCGTATTCAAGTTACCGATTTGAGAGGGCACTCCTCTCTTAGCAATGTTATAGAAGCCACTCTTGAAAACGGTGCCCCAACAGCGCCACAAATGTATCAGGCGTATCGGACCGCTAATGGTGCCTATGTAAAATGGGGGAAAGTTTTGATTTGTGATTTTAGCAAATATGAACTGATAAGATCGGCTGATAATGTTTATGATAATTCAGATATTTTTGTTACTACCATTACTGATATCAACATCAATTTTTACGAAGACACTGAGGTCGACGAATCTGCCTATTATTATTTTGTCAGAATAACTGATCAAACTGACCTGAGCAGTTTAAGCGACTATATTGAACTTGGCTCATATTTGCCAAATTATGCCTTAGATTTTGATGGCTCTAAATATGTTACAATACCATTTTATTCTGACTTGAATTTGGGCGATCAATATACCCTTGAAGCCTGGGTTTACCCCAGAGGCGGTGGAGAGTATACTCGCGTTATTGATAAAGGTGCACCCGTCACAACTTCACCGTATTTGCAATATTCATTAATTTGCGGCAATAAACTCGGTTCCGATTTGTGCGATGGCAATAATTATAGCAGAGTTCATTCTACTTATGGAGCCCAGCAATTTGAATGGAGTCATATTGCATTAACATATAATAATGGTACAATAATATTCTACATTAATGGCTCACCGGTCGATACTATTAATATAACTAATCCAAGCTCCTGCGATTTTGAGACATATTTAAGCATTGGACGGCGTAGAATGTTTGATGAGTTTTACTTCGACGGATTAATTGATGAGGTTAGGCTATGGCAGGTGGTTCGAACAGCACCTGAAATTGAAGCATCATATGATATTCGTCTGATTGGTGATGAAACAGGATTAGTCGGTTATTGGAATTTTGATGAAGGAAGTGGTGATGTGGTTTCTTCCCCGGTTGGACTAGATGGTTATCTCGGCAACTCCCAAGCCACTGACAGCTATGATCCAACTTGGACAGATAATGCCGCACCAATAACATATTGATTGTTATGAAAAATAAAAAAGGCAGGCTATTTGGCCTGCCTTGAATCCTCAACGGAGTGATTATCTTTATTTTAGTTCCTCTTTTAGAAAGAAATAGGGATATGTGTACCAAGAATAAAACTGTAATCGAACGAATTTCTCTTGGCGGCAGTATGCTGTTATTAATTATTTGCTTGTTCAATATGAGCCATGCGGAGGATACAATGCAGCCGGGAATTGTCCGCTTTGAAACAGATTCATCAACATTATTCATTCCACATAAAATTTGGGGAATGATATTTGATACCTCGGATTATGATAATCGTAGAACTGATCTTCCCAAATGGAGATTTATGGGAAATCTCAAAATTGATAGTATAATGTATATGGATTCAACCATTCCATTTATTGAGACAATTCAACTGGAAGCAGTAAATATTGGTTCATCTGAATTACTCCAGATCATGGCTGAAACTCAGACGCATAAGCTTCTGAGAATGTATCCCTGGAAATTGCCTCATGACACTCTATTTTGGGATTCCATAAGAGAAAAATGGCATATTGAGCCAGATTTATCACGGCGATTTAAGATTATATTTAATGAGAATGTTAGTGTGGATTCTGTTTCAGGATTATTGGATTCAATTCCCACAATTATTGAACCAATGGGGTTTCCAATTACTAAATTTGACTAAAGTTGCTTGCCCTCAATTACTTTTTAATTTTGATATATAATTTTAAAGGCAGGCTGTTTGGCCTGCCTTTAGATTTTTACCAGTAGCCGTGTTTAATTAATCTTCAAAGATAATCTCAATTGAGCCGAGGCCGACAGAAACTTCCAGATCAAGCCCGTATTCTGAACGGCGAAAATCTTTGGTCTCATAGTAATCATCACCATCAAGACAAGACTTATCTTCGTGCCGAAAATCAACCGATGATAAAAAACTTTCGTCGGTTTCGATTCTGACCGGCAGATTGGATGGAATCCTGATTTTGGCGCTTCCCAATCCAATAGAGATTTTGGCGCGTGACATCCCTTTGTACTCACCGGAGAAATCAATATCGAAATCGCCCGCGCCACCATCAAATGAAAGCCGGTCAAAATTTGCATTGCCCAATTCTTTAACTTTTAAATCAACCGCACCGGCATTGATGGTAAGATCCTCTGCCCTGCCCGGATTTGGCCGGCTGAATAATATTCTGGCCTCAGCAGCACCAACATCAAAATTAAGATATGTCAGCGGCAAACCGCCAAGATCGATTTCAGCTTCGCAGGCACCAATATCGATATCAAGTTCGGTCGGATATTTCTCTGACAGGACAATATCCCAGCGATTGTCTTCGGTATCAATATTGAATTTCTTGCGAGTCTCCGATTCAAACTCAACGATTCCGGTGCTGCCTTTTTCATCATAATCGGTGAAAACTTCGACTTTGCGCTCATCATATTCGACCTCGGCAATAGCGACATCTTCAATATCCTCAACGCGAAGTTCAAACTCTCCGGCACCGAGTTCAATTCTTACTTCGAGTTTATCAATATTTACTGGTTTGAAAGAAAATCTCTCGGTTTTGAATTTTCCTGCCAGAACAACCGATACCAATAGAATCAGTATCAGAGACAAACAGACCAATGACCTTTTAAACATAAATCCAACTCCTATATTATAAAATTAGTCTCCATCTTTCGGATTAAGCGGCGGCGGTGTTGGCGGTGGAGTCGGAGGTTTGGGGGTCGGACGAATATTAACCTGGATATTTATATCATCCCGGCTCGGCTTTTTATATTCTCTGGTTCCAAAGCGCGTTAATACTACCGCGCCGATACCGGCTGAAACTACCACCGACCAGATTATTATGGCGATTACCATAAATAGTACAGAAAATCCTTCGGCCACACCAGATGATGAAATCATAAATAGTGACATCACGATCCAGGGCAGATATAAGATTGTCAAACCAGGCACCAACTGCTTGAGAAGATTTTCGTTTTTCATTCCAAGATACCGCCCGGATAATTGTCCGGTTAACTGACAGGCGCCCAAAACACCAAGTATTATTCCCAATATTAACCCCAGCGGTAAAACCAATACTGCGACCGGAATTCCGATAATAGTCAAAACCAGTATTGCCATTAATGGACCCAATGCAAACCATCCGGCAAATCCGATAAAAAATGATTTTACAAATTGTTGTTCCAAACAAAGCTTAACACGATTTATCGGCTTTGACGAAACCCCGAATCCTATCAAACCAAAAAATAAAAATGCAAAGAATATAATCAAAACAACTATTAATGGTGTATAGGACGTCTTTTCAAAAATATTAAGATCAATAAAATCTGGTGGCAAAGGAAGATCGCTCTCATGTCGTTCACCCAATATTGTGCCGCCACGCATTTTTACTATTTCGGGAGCACGAACATCACCTTCAATTAAGCCGGTCGATGTTATTGTAACACGGCTATATGAAATCACATCACCTGCAACAGTCCCTTTCACCGTGACTTCGCCAATTGATGAAATAGAACTGTTAACCACTTCGTCAGCTTCAACTATGACAGCACGAAGCTGCAGTCCTTTATACTTTTTCACCATCGCCCGCTCATACAGTTCAACAGCCTGCTGCGCATTTTGAACTATCTCTTCGATTTCCAGGGCGTCCAAATTTTCCAGGTCGGCTAATTCATCAAATTCATCCAGATCATCAATATTGATTCTTACATTATCCCGCCCAAAAACTGTTACAGTTGAAGAATAATTTTCGTCTAAGTTTTCATCTACAAATTTATCACGACTGAAATCATATTCCCACTCGGTCCCGGTGCTGTCCACCCCATAAATGCCTTCAGGGGAAAGGTGAAGCTCTATAAAGGTGGTTTCGTCACCCGAAAACAGATCAGATTTAACCACAACAACATCGGAATCATCATCGTCATCCTGAGCCGAAACAAAAGAGCACGGTACGATCAATAATAGCATCGCAACAGTAGCAATTAGAATTGATATGTAAAACTTATAACTCATAATACATCTCTTCTAAAACTGTCCCAGCGTAATATCGCCCGATGCGGTCATCAAATATATCCTTGGGCCGTTTTCGCCAAAATCGCCGACCAGTTTGCTCTTGGTAAACTGACGGATTGCAAGCGGAAGTTCGGTATTGATACTGCCGGACACCGTTTCCAGTTTCACCGCTCCGGAGGCTGTTTCAGGAACATTAAAACTGATTTTACCCGATGCTGTCTCGACATAATAATCGCGAGTCGAATCCAATTCTGTCTGAACATCAACACTTCCGGTCCGGGTAAACAGTTCCAGTGAACCGGATTCCTGCTGAATTTTAATATCACCAGATTGCGATTTAACCCTGACATCGCCAAACAGATTACTTATATCAGTAAAACCTGATGTCAGCGCGACACTGACCGATCCCGAAAGATATTGACCGGTCACTTTGCCGGAAGTGGTCCGAATATCGACCACACCTTTAATAGAACCCAAAATAATATCGGAACTGGTTCCGGCAATATCAACATCGCCGACAATATCGGACAGTTCCACCCGACCCGAAACGGTTCCAAGATCGAGACGGCCATTAAGTTCTGAAACTTCAATATTCCCCGATGTCCCGGAAATATTAATATCTTTATTGATCCTGATAATCCTGATATCACCCGAGATATTCTCAACATCAATTTCGCAGTCTGATGGTACAAGCAGTTTATAATCAACCGAGCCAAACGAATCGGGACCGGTCCCAAGAAGTTTCTCAAGAAAATTCCCCGGTGATTTTTTCATTTTCAGATAATGAGTTTCAATACTGATTCTATTGCCGTTTTTATCAACTCGAATCTCAATATGGTCGGCAACCTCCTCAGCTTCCTCCTGATCAGTCGCCTTGACATTTTTGGTGGCATCGATAGTAACCCTGTCCACCGCGGCACCTTCGATCTCAATCAATCCCGAGGTATTCCTGATAATCAGTTCAATCTCACCGGAGACATCAATATTTTTTTGAAAATCAAAATGATACGATTTCCCGAATGCAATCGAGCTTAGCATCAGACAAAAAATAAATATGTTAAAAGCAACTTTCATAATATTCGATCCATTATCTAAAATCCGGGACGAAGTTTTTTCTTCAAAAGTTCCCGGGCCCTGAATATCCTCGCCTTAACGGTTCCAACCGGCAGTGATAAAGCCTCGGCGATCTCATCATACGATTTATCATCCTTATGACGATAAACAATAACCACTCGATACTTTTCAGGAAGCGACTCGATCGCCTCATTAATAGAAAACCGCTGCTCACGATTAATCAGATCTTTTTCAGGATTATAAGAATTATCCGCCACCTCGATCTCTATCTGACCGTCATCCGATTGCACCGGTGAATCAAGCGAAAGCATTTTCATCCGCTGTTTACGGAGATGGTCAATGGCGGTATTAGCCGCAATCCGGTATAACCAGGTCGAGAATTTAAACTCGGATCGATATGTCGCCAGCGAGGCAAACGCTTTCATAAATGTCTCCTGCACCAGGTCGGCAGCAATTTCTGAGTCATGGACAATTTTCAAAGAAATATGAAAAATTGCCTGCCGATGGCGCTCCATCAAACTCTTGTATGCGCCCTGATCACCGTTGAGCGCACTATCAATCAATGTTCGGTCAATATCTTCCAATTAAACCTACTAACCAATTTACGTTTCCTCGATACCTATAGTTTCACTCTATCCCGAAGATAATAAAGAATGATAACATTGAAAACAACAAAATATTGTTATTAATTGAATCCAAACAGGTTACAGACATACGATTTACTGTTCAATTTATGGACAATTCATTATATCTGTTTGATATTACTTTGCTATATAGATAGTGTGGGCGACAGACGCCCTCGTCTGCCCCATCTTATTTGCTTTTATAAATAGTAACAAACTGATCCTGATATGCTATTGAGTTGCTCAGCTTCATTCCCGGGAAATATTTCTGCTCAACCGGGCCATAAAAAACATAATCGACCCCTTCGGGAACCAAACCGAATTTATACAGTTTCATAATTGCTTCATAACGAGGCTGCCAGTTTAATCCCAAATGCGCCACCAATTCGATCGGCCCAAGATAAACCGGACGATACTGCATAATCAAAGCAAGGTCGTTCTGATCAGCATTGATAGCGGCGAAAATAGCATCAGATTTTGTATTGTTTTCTATCCATTCGATAGATTTGGTGATTTTGCTATCATATCTTGGAAAGTAGCTTTCGTTATTCGGATTGAATTTTTGATAAGTTAAAAATATAAACAGGATAAACATCAATCCGAGTAAAGCAGATGAAGTCCTCTTACTAAATTCAAAGACCGGTTTGCCCTCGGCTAACATCATCGCACCGGAGAAATAGACCAGAAAAACCGGGAAAAACGGGTTGTAATGAATCAAGGCACCAAACAGAATCGCAAAACTGAGCAGGATGTAACCTTGTATATGACGATAAAATACTCCCAGAATAATTATCGGCGTTGCATGTTTTAATATTTCCAATGGTGCAAATTTGAACGATTCGGCCATAATAAAATAAACCGGCTTTTCGACCGCCTCCGACATCACAAACAATGAGGCGATTATCATCCCCAAAACTCCGGCACCAAGCAAGAATAGATATTGCCTCTCTTTTTTATAAATAAACCAAATTAGTAACACAGGTAGAACCATCAGCATTATATATCCATTTAACAACGCCGCGATAAATATTGCAACTGATCTGGTTTTAACCGATTGACCAAACAGCGTTATTGTTAATAAAATAAATACCGGCGCATGGGTGAATCCGCGTGAGATTAAATCAATTCCAAGCGCATTGATATATGTCGAATAAGTTGAAGCGGCAAATATTAATAATAATGGCAGACCGTAATTTTTCGGGAAATATCTTTTGAGAACATATCCAAACAATATCAAATATATCAAGTTCAATAATCTAATCGCATTGTAAGGCCCGACTATTTTAGACAAAACCGCCGCCGGATAATATTGCAAAAACGGCTGAGTTAATTTCACTCCCGCCAGCGCCGGATTCTCAGGAGGAAAACTGCTGAAGACACTATTGATAATTGCCCCATAGTACAGAAAGTCAGCATCTGCCGGAGCTTCGTAGACAAATTCGTTTTTTTGCGTATCATACGTCCCGATCAAAAACTGCCCGACGATATAAATACAAATCAGCGCAATAAATACTATCAGATTATAATCGATTTTTTTCTTGGACATTTTCATAGAATCAAAGAAACGGATTGATAAAACTTTTGGCAATTAGAAAATAAATTATACTTTACGTCATTGCGAGCGAATGTCCATCTCGCCGTGCGAGCGTGGCAATCTCTATTTTGTCATGTAGGTCATGGAGCGCGGTGCTCTTGATAGGGCTGTTACCATTTATTCAAGCATTATTTTGCGAATAATTCAGAAATATAAAAAAAGCAAAATTGTGATACCGAAATATTGCAGCAACCCATATATTCATTGTGAATTTTAACCAGAGGGAGATAATCTATGAATCAAGACGATCAAGCAAAGTTAGAACAACTTAAAAAAGCCTATAGGGTAGTGGCAGCCAAAGTAGCTCAATGCAAGGCGAACATTCTTATGGCAGAACAAACAAACGATTGGTTTAGAATTTTCAATGAAGAAGAAAAAGCTCAAGAAGAAGAAAATAGTATCCGGAATTCCTTGAAAGAGTTTTGGGAAGAACTGTCTTCCCGAAAATCATGAAAATTTGTATCCCACCCATTGGGCTGGGTCGCCCACCGCTTGTTATAAATCCTGAGATCAACGAAGGGCGGTGGGTTTACATCCGTGACAATGTCTCAACAAATTCACCGCCAACTCACCATTAATTCATATCCGTACCTAATTGTACATGAATGATTATTAAATAAAGCTAGCTGCTATTTGGATAATAGGATAGTGGCCAAAAAACTAAAAACGGGAAAAACGCCTGTCCTTCGAAGGAGGGAACCCATTGCAGAAAATATATAAAATCGGAAAAGCAAACCCATTTCGCTGTAACGAAATGAAGGTTATGACATTACAATGGTTTTTTGTCTCCAAAACGTCGCTTTTGACCATAGATTTGGTAGTAAAATTGTCAAGAGATTCCGTCAGGAAAGGGTTCCTGACGGCGCGGATAAATCTTGGGTGCCCCACAGCTTGCTGTGGGTTAATAAGTTTATACAAAAAAACACGGCAGACGAGGATGTCTGCCGTGTTTAAATCGAAGATGGATTCCCGTTTTCACGGGAATGACACTTAAAAATAAAATGACTATATCAAATCATGCTTTGTAATCATCGGTCAGGTCGGCGTTGGTCATCGAATTATACACCATAAACTCCTGCACCGGAATAGTTGTGTCACGAATAACATTTATTTTGACACCATGCATCTTCATGATCTTATTCACCCTGTTCACACCGTCAGTCATCATCGAATCGGCCAGATGTGGATTCACCGCTAGATTGTACTTATTAAACTGCCCGTCGATTTTGGCCCGACGGAACCACCGCTCGATTTTGGTCGCCACCGTCTCGCGCGACAGAATTCGTCCTGCTCCCTGGCAATGCGGGCACGCTTCGGAAAAGGTCATTGTCAACGACGGTCTGATCCGTTCGCGGGTCATTTCTAATAAACCAAAGTCATTAACCGGGCTTATCGCCCGTTTGGCGCGGTCATTTTGGAAAGCACGTTTAAACTCTTCATACAGCTTACGGCGGTTATCAAATCGATACATATCAATAAAATCGCAAACAATAAGTCCACCCAGATCACGAAGTCTGATCTGCCGTGCGGTCTCGCGCGCCGCCTCCATATTGGTCTTAAAAATTGTCGTTTCCTGGTCACCCTTGCCGACAAACCGCCCGGTGTTGACATCAATGGTCACCATCGCCTCGGTCTGGTCAATAATCAGATACGACCCCTTTTTTATCCAGACTTTACGGTCAAGCATCTTTTCAATTTCCGCTTCCAGTTTATACAGATCAAAAAGCTGCGTATCGCCCTTGTACAGTTCCACCCGATCTTTGAGTTGCGGCATCACCTGACGAACATAAGCCATAATCGTCCGGTATTCGGTCCGATCATCAACCAGCAGACGCTCGACATCATCGGTGAAAATATCACGGATAATCGAAGTCGTGATTTCGGCCTCTTTATGAATCAATGCCGGTGCCGACATTGTCTCAGCCCGTCTGCGAA
>JAQBFG010000041.1:0-13043 GCA_032123495.1 Candidatus Zixiibacteriota bacterium
ACCCTGCCTTTATTGAAGCCGATTATAAAAAGCGCGCCGAACCAGCGGAGTTGATTAAGGTGTTGAATAGTTTGAAATAATATATAGTTCTGATTGACTAATAGGACAGACAGGAATGTCTGTCCTACCTGTTAGTTAATATTTCAGTCTGGATTAAATTTCCGAAATAGATCATTATCGACGCCAAGTTGGCAATTGCAATCTTAAAATTAGTTTCGGCCATCCGGCCCGCGGGAGATTTCCATAGAGAATTATATTTTTTAACATTATCTGTATCAGCGGTATTATTGTTTCCGCCAATCCATATCTCAATGATCTCTATCGTTGTTAGATGTTTGCTTCCAACGCGGATCGCCTTGTCCGGGTAGTCAATTACCTGTTTATAGCCACCCATCGCTGACCTAGCGAATTCCATAGTGTTCTTTTTGACAGAATTATTCTTCTTCAGATATTTACTAACAATGCTAAAAACAGTCTTAAAGTTTAGGACGTCTCCCCAATTATATAGCTGACGGAGAATCGTAACAATCGGAAGTAATTCTTCGTTGGATAGTCCCTGCAATATACTTTTTAAATCAATGTCATGAATATATTCAAATCTTGTTTGGATGGCTGATTGTTCAATATCAAATAAACTCAACTTTGATAATGCGTCTGCTTCTTCACAAAATTGTTCCAGCGTCTTAATTTCATCTATAGACAACTTCATAATAAATCCAAATAATCCCAGTAAATCAGTCTGACAATAACTTCCGAAATAATATAGTGTCTTTGATTAAATTTACGTTTACAATATTATTTATATAATTGCATTAAGAAACCGACCGCCCTTCGTTTATCTCAGGATTTATAACAAGCGGTGGGTTACACTGTTACAATAATTTCAATGTTTTTATAAAATCAGGATAGGTTAATCTTTTACTGTCGTATTTTATTTTCAAATGACTAACATCACAGTGGTTTTTATTCACATCTTCAATAAATTTCAAGATTTCATACGAATTAATAATAACTTTTAAAGCATCATCTTTGCCAATTTTGGTTGGCATGAGATTTAATCCCAGGAGTGTTGACGTCATAGTTTCGGTATTAATTACCTTCTTGTAATTATTATCGCCATAGAATTCATTGACCTTTTCAGGGCAATCTACAGGCGTTAGAATCCCATCACTATTCCATGTAACTTTTGTCCCAATAATATGATTATGGCTAATAACATCTCTTATAGCCCATAATTCTTCCAATTTCTTTACTATATCAGGGTCACTAAAAAACGTGCGAAAATATTTTCGTGTTAGAGCTTTATCTTTAACATCATTTTTATTTCCGACTTTTCTTTCATCATTAATTATGCATATCATTCTATGTATGTATGATTCAACCATTGCGACCGCTGAAATAATAATGGCAACAGAATAGCCATTTTCTATGGCAGAAACCTGCACATCATTTCTAGCCCCAAACTCATATTTATTTAACTCTTCTAATAGTTTTACAATGGGATACAACCATCGCTCCCCGATTACTGATATATGTCCATCCTCTGGATATTCCACAATTCCTCCAGCATTTATAAAAAAGTCAGGAGCGCACGGCTCCTGACCTACTAAAAATCGACTGTGATCTACTTAGAACGGGAGATCGTCGTCTTCACCAGCTAAATCGGCCGGTTGTGGCGCTTCCGGAGGCGGGCCACTCGGTGCTGATCCCTGATCGCCGCGACTACCAAGAAACTGCATACTTTGCGCAACAATTTCTGTTTTATAATGTTTATTGCCGTCTTTATCATCCCACGTGCTTGTCTGAATACGTCCCTCGATATAAACAGGACGACCTTTAGCTAGATATTCTTTGGCATTCTCGGCCATCCGTCCCCAAATGACAATATTATGCCATTCTGTTCGATCCTGCATGTTTCCGTCTTTATCCTTCCATTTTTCACCGGTAGCCAATGAAAATGATGCGACCGCCTGACCGCCTGGCGTATAACGCAATTCCGGGTCCTTGCCGAGATTTCCAATTAATATAACCTTATTGACACCTGCCATATTAAACCTTCTTTCTATAAAATTATTTACTTATTAATGCTCCAAATATAAATATGTAATCCAAATATGTCAACCCGGATGGCGGTTTGTAAATCACTTTTTACTTGTTGAGCTGAAAATGTGATATTATCTTAGCGGAAATAAAATGGAAACAGATATGTTAAAAATAGATGAAACAGAGACAGCCCAAAAGCTTGAGAATTTTGTTAAAAACAGGCTGAATAACGCTGGGCTGAACGGTTACATTATCGGACTTTCCGGCGGAATAGATTCATCTTTATCGGCAACTATTGCAGTCAAGGCACTTGGACCTGATAAAGTTTATGGATTGATTATGCCGTACTCAAAGTCATCTGACAGTTCAGAAAAAGATGCGCGCGGACTGACCGACTTTCTTGGTATTAAAACCGAAAAGATTGAAATCAGCCCGATGATAGATTGCTATTATAAAGATATTAAAAATATCGATCCGGTTCGCGCCGGAAACAAAATGGCGCGTGAACGGATGTCGATCCTATTCGATAAAGCTTATGAGAAAAAACTGCTGGTACTCGGGACTTCAAATCGGACCGAAATCTGTCTCGGATATGGAACCTGGTATGGCGATGTAGCCTGTTCAATCAATCCGATTGGAATGCTTTACAAAACGCAAGTGAGAGCGTTGGCCCGATATTACAATATCCCCGAATCAATTATACTGAAACAGCCATCGGCTGATCTTTGGCCCGGACAAACCGATGAAGCAGAGTTGGGTCTCGAATATGACAAAGTTGATCGCTTGCTTTATGCTATAATCGAGAATGGTATAACCGATCGAAGCGAATTAAATCAAGCCGGATTTGAAAACAGTTTTATTGATCGAGCGATCGGACTGGTCAACCGGTTTTATTTCAAACGTGATCTGCCGGAAATTGCCGATCTCGGATTAAAAAAGATTCCTGATAAAATAATGCTGAACGGAGAAAAATGAGTCAGGATACTGGTGAAAAAGGAAAACTGTATCTAGTCCCAACTCCGATTGGCAATCTTGGCGATATCACCAAACGGGCGCTGGAGATTTTGGAATCATCCGAACTAATAGCCTGCGAAGATACTCGCCTATCTGGACGACTTCTGTCTCATTTCGGGATCAAAAAAACTCTCATCAGCTATCATGATTTTAATGAAGAAAAACAGGTACCAAAATTATTAGAGGTGATCCTGTCGGGAGGAGATGTCTCGGTTATTACCGATGCCGGTTCTCCCGGGTTGTCCGATCCCGCTTATAGGATTATCAGAGCTGCAATCGATCATGATATAATTATCTCCCCTCTCCCCGGCCCCAATGCCCTGATTCCGGCTCTAACCGGGTCAGGTCTGCCGCTTGATCGGTTTTTCTTTGAGGGATTTTTACCGAATAAATCGGCGGCGAGAAAAAACCGTTTGGAGAAACTAAAAGAATTGAAACATACCTTGGTATTTTATGAATCGCCACACCGGATAAACAAAACAGTCTCCGATGCGCTTGAAGTACTGGGAGATCGACCAGCTTGTATTGCCCGTGAGATCTCGAAGATGTTTGAAGAATATATCCGCGGAACACTCTCTAAGATTCTAATTAATATTTCATCACGAAAACTGAAAGGTGAAATCGTTTTTATTGTTGAAGGTGTTGTCAGAAAAAAGAGTAAAACCAAAGAAATTGGTGGCAACTTTTCCGATTCTGAAGCATTATAAGTAAAAAAATAACAACTCAAACGAAAGTTATAACATGTTTCCTGAAATATTAAGTCTTGGTCCTTTTGCAATTAGAAGTTACGGTTTGATGCTGATCATCTCGGTTTTAATCGGTATCTATTATGTCTACAAAATGTCCAAAGATACCGAGTTAAATTTTAACGACCTCCTGACTATCACATACATATTGGTTTTTGGTGGAATTATCGGGGCAAGACTTGCCTATGTTCTGATGCATATCAGCGAATTTCAAGGACGATGGTTGGATACTATCAATCCGTTTGGTTCAGACCAGTTCGGAATAGCCGGTTTGAATCTTTATGGCGGTGTCATTGTGGCGGTGATAGCATCTTTTTTGTATATCAGTATCAAGAAACTTCCGGTTTTAAAAATATTTGATCTGTTTGCGCCAACAATCGGAATCGGTCTCGCTTTCACTAGAGTCGGATGCTTTCTCAACGGCTGTTGTTTCGGTACCCCAACAGATTTACCCTGGGGTATTTCATTCCCGGTTGATTCTATGCCATATTATGTTTTCGGATCGGCTCATCTGCATCCGTCACAAATATACAGTTCTCTTTATGGATTGCTACTTTTTGTATATTTGCACTGGCGATCAAAAAATAAAACATTTGATGGTCAGGTTATTGGGCTTCTATTTATGATTGAATCAGTTTTCAGATATGCGATTGAATATGTCAGATATTATGAGGAGGCGATGCATTTCTCATTTTTTGGTATGCAGCCAACCTACAATCATATCATATCAATCATGCTATTTTTACTGGGTCTGACAATTTATCTTACTCAATATTATAAGAACAAATCAACGCAGCCTGCTAATCTTGAATGACCAGCGAACGTTCCGGTGATTATTATGCCTTGTCCTGCGCTTTGGTCTGCGCCCTCGGCAATATCCCCGCAAAAGCGGCTCTTGAAAATCTGACGCCAGAGTTGTTTCAGCTTTATTTCTTCGGGTTCGGATTTCTAATGTCTGCGGTTTATCTTATCAGGCCAAAAGCCCGACAGGAAGTTTTTACCACATCTCCGAAATCATTTTTATTGATAATGATATTGTCAATTCTTTTCAGCTTTGGGATCTACACATTTATAAGTTCGCTGAAATTAATCGAACCGGCCACAGTTTCGTTTCTGTCTCGATTTGAAGTGTTGATAACCTTGGTCTTCGCCTTTATCTTTCTAAAAGAACGACTTCGTCCGATTGAAATAATCGGTGGGATAATTACTATCGGTGGGCTGGTTGTTTTGAAATTTAAAACAAATATGCTTATTTCACAGGCAGCGACATTAATGATTCTTTCCGGTTTCTTCTTCGCCGCGGCCGAGATAATTATCAAAAAGTATATAGATAAAGTCGGGACAATCCGGTTTGTTTTCTGGCGGAACTTTATTATGATCTTCATTTTTTATGGAATACTCGTATATCATAATCAGCAATTGTATCTTCCCGACAATAAAACACTTCTGATAATTGCGGCGGCCTCATTCCTGCTTCCGGTGATGGGACGGATTACTTATATCGAGGCTTTAAAACGAATTAAAATATCCCGGGCCGCTTTGATAACCCAGGCGACTCCCTTATTTACCGCGACCTTCGCATTATTGATATTGGGAACTTATCCGACGCCGATTGAATGGCTTGGTGGCGGTTTGATTATTCTTGGCGTCGTTGTTATTAAATTAAAATTTAGAAAAGTCAAGCCGGTTGGCAACTGATTCTATAGTTACACTTCATATAATTACATTATACTATTGTGCGGCACAAACTAATGAACCGCAAGCATCCGCTCAAGAGCTATCCGGGCGTTGACCTTGACATTATCGGGAACCTGAATCGGTTTGATATCTTTGAAATTTTCAAGACAGTAAGCGAGATCATTTATAGTCGTGCGATACATATTAGCACAAACCGGACAGGTTGTGCCGGAAAGTTCAAAAATATTTTTATCAGGATATAACATACCAAGCCTGTTGATTAGATTTATTTCGGTACCGATGGCAATATTTGAACCGGGTGGCTGCTTCTCGACAAAATTGACAATAAAGCTGGTGGAGCCAGAGGCGTCAGCTTCTTTGACTACCTCATAAGGGCATTCAGGGTGAACGACAATTTTTACATCGGGAAACTTCAATCGGGTTTCTTTAATATGCTTGGCGGTAAAATTAGTATGAACGTGACAGTGGCCTTTCCATAAGATAATTTTGGCCTTGTCTAACTGATCATTGGTCAAGCCGCCATTATCAACTGAAAAATCCCAGACAACCATATCCTCCGGCTTGAGACCGTATTTGATACCGGTATTATATCCCAGATGCTGATCCGGGAAGAAAAACAGTTTCTCTCTATTGGAAAATCCATATTTGTAGACGGCATCGGCATTAGATGAAGTACAAATAAGACCGCCATGTTCGCCGGTAAATCCTTTTAATGCGGCGGTTGAGTTCATGTATGAAACCGGCATTATTTTTTTATCACCGCCAAAATTCTCAAGTGTATCCCAGGCCAGAAGAACATCATCCATTTCGGCCATATCGGCCATTGGACACCCGGCCAAAGGATTAGGAAGAAATACTGTTTGTTTGTCGGTGGATAAAATCTCTGCTGCCTCGGCCATAAAATGCACACCGCAAAAGAAAATATATTTGGCATCGGCATTTTCGGCGGCTATTTTCGAGAGAGCAAATGAATCACCAACGGCGTCACCAAATTCAACTATTTCGGCCCGTTGATAATGATGAGCCAAAATAAAGGCACTATTGCCCAGCTTTTTTTTGGCTGCATTAATCCGGCTTTTAAGTTCATCCGGAGCTGATATCCGATACTCTTCAGGTAATGAAAAATACATTTTACCGCCTTTTTAATTCTGAAGAATATACGGTGGAAATCACGGATAGTCCAAGAAAATTATGGCTAATCAGACAATTTTGACAGTTCATCAAAAACAGTATTAATATCCGGCATATTTCTGAATCCAAGGTAATCGATATGAGATATAATACCTTTTTTATTAACGATAAAAATGGAGCGGTCAGAAAACCCTAAATCGGTCAGGACACCATATTTCTGAGCGATTTCACCATGCGGATAAAAATCGGAAAGCAACGGATATAATATTCCACCGAGTGTTTTCTGCCACGCCTGCAGCGATGGAACCGAATCAACCGATATACCCAGAACCTGAGTATCAAGACTTTCAAAACGTTTTGTCTCACGTTCGTAAGCCGGAATCTGGTCGCTTCATATAGGGGTCCAGCTTAATGGAAAAAAAGCTATCAGAACATTCTTTTTCCCCAGATAATCAGTCAGACAGATTTTATCACCGAGATGCGAGACAAGGCAGAAATCAAGCGCCTTATCCCCAACTTGCAATTTCATCTTATTACTAGTTGTCTTGTTTCCAAATGAAATCATTTCTTCTTTTTAAGTTCGTCTAATTCTTTGATCAGCTTTTTTAGTTTGTCTTCGTCTCTTTTTCGAGACTTACGATCGACCAGAACAGTGAAACTGCCAGCAGATAATCTTTTTTCGATCTCTTTGATCTGCCTTTCAAGCTTGACAATATTAGGTGTTTTATCCATACTATTTATCCCCCATCTTATTAATGAATTCAATTGCCTTGTTCATTCTGACAACAACTTCCTGCTTGCCCAGCGCCTCAAGGATATGATATAAACTCGGTCCAAATGAAACCCCGGAGACCGCCAGCCGAACCGGGTGAATCAGTTCACCTTTCTTTATCCGAAGCTCGTCGGACAAACCACTAAGCGCGGCCTCTATATTTTCTAATTTAAAATCAGAAATTGATTCAAATCTGTCACATAATATTTTCATTCTTTCGGACGCTTCCGGATTAAATCGCTTTTTAACCGCCTCCGCTTCATATTCAAATTCGTTGTGAAAAAAGTATTCTGACATTGCAACAAAATCGGACATCCGTTTGCACCGCTCTTTTAACATCCCGATAATATCCATAAGATACTGCCAGCGAGTTTCCAACCAGTATTTTGATGTATATCCCGCTTTGACAAGCTCCGGGGCAACCATAGCGGCCAGTTCATGATCCGGATAGGCCCGAATATACTCGCCATTGAGAGCCAACAGTTTTTCTTCGTTAAATATCGGATTTGATCCGTTGACATTTTCGAGAACAAAAATCTTTTTTAATTCCTCAATCGGCAAAAATTCCCGATCATCTTTGGGTGACCATCCCAGCAGGCAGAGAAAATTAAACATCGCCTCAGGTAAGATACCTTCGGCACCATACTCAGCCACATCTTTATCACCAAGCCTTTTTGAGACCTTCTTTTTATCTGGTCGGAGAATCAAAGGAACGTGCGCAAAATTCGGCGGAGTCAGCCCAAGCGCCTGATAGATATGAATCTGTTTGAATGTATTGCTGATATGATCATTGCCGCGGATAACATCGGTGATCCCCATCTCAAAATCATCAACGACCACGGCCAGATTATAGATAGCCCGACCATTGGTACGACAGATTATCAGATCCTCTATCTCGCTGTTTTGACGAGTGATATCACCGAGGATTTTATCATTATAGGTCGTCTCACCTTCCGGGATTTTGATACGGATTGCAAACGGCTTGTTTTCGTCAAGAAGCTGTTTTATTTCATTATCGGTTTTATGCAGACAGGTGCGGTCATATTGCAACGGCTTTTTCTCGGCCATTGCTTTTTGACGTCTTTGGTCAAGTTCTTCTGAAGTACAGAAGCATCGATAGGCATTGCCGCTCTCCATAAGTTTATCAACGTAAGCGCCATAACTATCAATTTTTTTTGACTGATAAATTGGTTCTTCATCCCAATCAATACCGAGCCATTTCATCGCATCAAGAATCGGCTGAACAAGTGTCGCATCCGATCTTGATATGTCAGTATCCTCTATTCTTACCAGAAATTTACCGCCCTTATTTCGCGCATATAACCAATTAAAGATAGCTGTTCGAGCGGTGCCGACATGCAGATAACCTGACGGTGATGGTGCGATTCTGACTCTTACTTCTTTTTCGGACATATCGTTATTTCACTTTTATTCATCAACTTTGTTGCTTCAATATTTGCAAAAACCGCTTATTAACTTTCGTCGCTCCGGGGCGGTGGATTGCCTTCATCAGTAATGTTTTCCGGCGTTGTCATTTCAGGCGGAAGTGGCTGCATTGGTGGTGGTGGTGGAGGGGGCGGAGCATAAGCTGGCGCCTGAGCAACCGGCATTGCCTGTAACCGGATTTCGTTCATCTCCAGTTCCAATCCTCCAATAAATTTTCCAACTATATTATAAATAAAAACTGCAATCAATACAAACATCGTATTAAACACAGCGCCGCCGAACCCAAATAATATTGGATACAGGATTATAAGCAGAGCAATTGGCGGCGAATCCAATTCAGGAATCGATATCCCCATTGTCCCATAGACACTATCCATTAATGACAATACCAATCCGGAAAAAATGGCAAAGAAAAATCCCATGACCAATCCAAGCAATAGATTAACTATAAAAGAGACTTTTATGGCCGACCAATAGTTAATAGATTTTATTTCAAATTTCATATCTCCCTCTCTTATTACAAGGTCTATAAAGTCATTTTACGATTTCTTAATAATAAAGCGGGCATCAACCGCTTTCGAATTTCCCTTAATTGAGCTGGCAATAAACGGATTGATATCTATTTCAGAAAAAATATCAAAATCAGTTACAAGCTGCGATAACCTCAATAGCGATTCTTTTAATTTACTTATATCAACTGGTTCGGCACCTCTTTGACCGGTAAGTAATGGATATGCTCTCAACCCTTCCATCATCTCAGTAACATTTCCTTCGTTGAGCGGATTGATTCTGAAGGCGACATCTTTTAAGACCTCAACATAAATTCCGCCCAGGCCGAACATAATGAGCGGCCCAAATGATGGATCGGTGGTCATACCAATAACAGTCTCAACACCACCGGTTATCATCTCTTGAACCGAAACTGAAAACCGCTCCTTACCTTTTACTTTTAATCCGGCCACCTTTTTCTTGAGTGAAGTAAAAGCAGCTTTGATTTCTTTGGCACTTCTGATATCAATGACAACCGCGCCAATATCTGTTTTATGCAGAATTTGAGGCGAATTGATTTTGACAACAACCGGATAACCTAACTCCTCGGCAGCCGCAATCGCCGCTTTTTCGGAATTCGCGATTTTACCCGAGGCCGCCGGAATGCCATAACAGGTCAGAATTTCCAAAGCCGATTCGCCGACAATTGCTTCGTCGCGGTTGCTTATTGCCTCTTCAACTATTTCATCAACCCGCTTTTTGTTCACCTTAAATGCCTTGAATTCATAGCGGGGCCTGTCCAGCCAGCGCCGGTAAATATCGATTTGCGATAGCACCTTGGCGATTGCCTCCGGGAAAATATAAACTGGAATACCATTTTGTTTTAGATAATTAACTCCCTCAGAACCTTTCCCGGCACCCATAAAACAGGCCAGCACTGTTTTTTTGGTCCCTTTGATTCCTTCAAGTATCGATTTGGCCACTTCCAATTGATTGATTGTCACCGGAGGAACAAAAATCGGAATAATTGAATCGAAGTTATTATCATTTTTTATGAGAGACAAAGCTTTTTGAAATGAACTCCCCCCCGCTCCGGCGACCAGATCAAGCGGATTGTTAACATTGCCAAGCCCGGAAATCGCTTTTTTCAATTTGGTTTTGGTGACTCCGGTGTACGGTGCAACATTCATCCCGAGGTTCACCAGAGCATCAGTCGCCAGAAGTCCCGGACCGCCGGCATTACTGACAATAGCAACCCGATTACCTTTTGGAATCGGCTGGTTCGCCATCGCCCGGGCAACATCAAAAAGTTCTTCAACCGATGACACCCGCAAAACACCGCACTGATCAAAGAGAGCATCAACCCCAACATCAAGCTCGGCCAGTGCACCGGTATGCGATGAAGCTGCGATTGCTCCCTGGCGGGTTCGGCCTGATTTAACCGCCACAATCGGTTTATGCCGCGATATCTCGCGGGCAATCTTGGTAAATATTCTCGGATTACCAAAGTTTTCAATATACAGGAGAATAACATCGGTATCAGGGTCATCTTTCCAGAATTCAAGAATATCATTGGCTGAAATATCAGCCTTATTTCCGATTGAAGCAACCATCGAAAAACCGAGTCCAAGTTCATAAGCAAGACTCATAATCGCCTCACCAAGAGCGCCCGATTGTGAAATAAAACCGACGTTCCCAGGCAAAGCTTTGGTTTTTCCAAAAGTGCAATTGAGACTGTATTCGGGATCGGTATTGACAATACCGAAACAGTTCGGCCCGATCATCCGCATTCCGTATTTTTTGCAGATTTCAACAACTTCATTTTCCAGCTTGATCCCTTTGCCGCCGACTTCCTTAAACCCGGCCGAAATGACAACCAGTCCCTTAACTCCCTTTTGTCCGCACTGCTCGGCTACCGCCGAAACAGCATCTCTGGGAACAATAATAATAGCCAGATCAACAGCATCGGGAACATCAAGAACGGTCGAATAACATTTTATCGAATGGATAACACTCGCTTTGGGATTTACCGGAAAGACCTTACCGTTAAATTCATTAATGATAATATTATGTAATATTTCATGGCCGATTGTCCCTTTTCGCGTCGAAGCCCCAATTACGGCGACCGATTTTGGCCGGAATATAGAATCTAAACCTTTCATTCATTTCTCCATAAGTCGGGATATTCCAAATAATATCAGAAAACTCCCCGCTATTTTTATACAATTGTCGCAAACAATCAATATTGTTTCGTAAAGTCAAGAACAATTTAGGTTTGCCATCTCTTGCGTCCAATTAGATTGTTTAAAATTACTTATCGGATAGTTATTCTCAATTAACACAAAAAATAAAGACCCCGTTTGAAAACGGGGCCTTCTCGCTGGAGTAAAGATAGTAGGTAAAGTCAATATTATTCTTCATCCGACAGATCAATCATTTTTGATCCGGACGTGTACTCCGTAACATTGTCATTTGATATTTTCATTAGTTTTTGCGTCACTTCTTTGATACGAATCGCCGATTCTTCGACAACTTTTAATTTCCTAATTGTCTCTTCATCCAAATTACTACTGCGCATTAAAAGAAGCTGGACATTGCCCAGAACAGCGGTCAGCGGATTATTTATTTCATGGTTAACCGTTGCGGCGGTTTCAATAATTGCGTTTAATCGCTCTTTTTTCATCTTCTCGGCATCATCAAAAACAGATGGAACCGTTCCTCCGGCCGATATGGAAAGCGACAAGGCGGCAGTCAGGGCTTCGATAAAATAGTCATCGCGAACCAGTCTTCCCGGCCCGGTTTGAATTCCGATAACGGCACCAAAGATTTTATCACCGATTTTAATCGGCTGGGTAAAAGTTGACATCGGTTTGCTGCCGCCAAAAGAAACATAAGCAGAAACCAAGTCGCGCTCTTTTCTCAGGTTGGAAAATATTTCAGTTTCCAACTCCTGTAAGAGCTGGCGTTCCATAGCCGAATCAGCATAAGAGATATTCATCGTCGGCTGCTGTTTGGCATCCCACATCATCAAGGTCGCGGCCGAAAGATTGATAAGTTTGCCGGTACCCTGAAGAGCATCTTTGGCAATCAATGAAATCTTTTCGGACTGTACCGACAAGACGGCAATATCCCTGAGTATTTCAAACTGCTTAATTACTTTATTTTCGTCATATTCTCGATACATTAATTTCCTCGAATATGGCTAACGCAAATAACGTGCCTTAATAATCGGGGATTTTCAGATATGACAAGATCATTTGCGCCGATGTAACCACCTATCGTTACTTAAGATACAGCATCATATCTCGATTCCCTTATATATTATAATATTACTTATTAATTATCTGCAATAGATTTCATAATTATGATAAAATATTTAAGTATCTCTTTCTTGACATTGATCGGATTTCGCCTTAAATTCGTTTTTCGCAACTTTGACATAAGGACGTTGCTGATATGATTAATGACAAGTGTGGAATCTTTGGAATTTTCGGCTCTCCGCGGGCTGCTCAATTAACATATTTTGGGCTTTATGCGCTGCAGCATCGTGGCCAGGAATCGGCCGGGATCGTTACCGGTGGTAATGGCAACGTTCATATTTACAAAGGGATGGGCCAGGTCCATGATGTTTTTTCTGACCGAGCGGTCCTGGAACGGTTAAAAGGACGGCATGCTGTCGGGCATACTCGCTATTCAACCACCGG
>JAQBFG010000042.1:0-5577 GCA_032123495.1 Candidatus Zixiibacteriota bacterium
TACTCTAAAAAGTTATGAAGATCGTACACCCAACCCCGCTTAAAGTTTTGCGAATGTTGCCTAATAGTGTTAAAGTGCTGTCATGCTGCAGTTCTAAAATAATCCACTATGGCCAGCTTTTTTATTGGGGCGGATTAATAAATAAGTTCTGAGATTTTATATTTGCAGTTAATGTTTTGGGTTCGTTTCTGATTTTAAGAAAAATAATAATAAGTGCCTGCTAACAACAGTAAAGAAAGAAAATAATTAGGTAAATATCACATTATATTTTCCTTCACTAATGATTTTGGAGGATTAATTAATCGCTCCAAAAGTCTAATATCATTAGTGATAATATCAGCTGTTCCCGTCAGATTTTGATCGAAGATTAAATCTATACGATAATTGGTTATAAGTCCCTCGGGGAAATCAACAGTTAAAACATATAGTTGATTTTCTGCAATAAGGGATTTTGATATGACAACTCCGGAAACCATCCCATATTCCATATGCGGATAATTCAATAGTTTAATATTGACGGTCTGTCCGATTATAACCTTGCCTGACCCTTGTACCGGAAGGTTTATTTTACCTATAATTTTGTTTACTTTTTCCGGAATGATTGCCACCACATTATCACCTATACTGACATTTTGATCAACACTCCAGAACCTTGACAGGGAAACAATCCCATCAGAGTTCGCCTTCAGAATATAGGTTTGCTCCCAAATTAATATTCGACTATAGAGGTCATTACAAGCCCGGCTCAAGTTGGTCAGATGATAATTATCTTTCTCTTTGTAATCTAATTCCAGGTCTAATTTAGATTGCTTCAGATTCGATATTTGTATTGTTGCGTTTGTTATCTGTATATTGGCACCTTCCAGTGAATATTCTTTTTGCAAAATTATATTCGATGATCGATCAAAATCCTCGGCAGATATTAATCCTTTATTTAATAAAGTTTCTTTCCGCTTATGCTCCTGTAAAACCAGATCATATTCTTTTTTCAGTATCAACATCTGATTTTGTAATTGTTTTTTATAAATATGTGTCTGTTTTATATTTTCATTAATCGCATTTATTTTTTTCTCGTGATACCGTATCTCATAGAAGCGCAGGAATTCCTGAGAACTCCTTAGGAAATTTTCATAATCAGACTGTAATTCGCCAAGGAAATATCCTTGATTACACAATATTTTTAATTGCTCCTGATCAAGATTCTTGAGGTTATCTCTTAAAGAATCTATCTGCTCCTTTAATTTTGCTACATGGCGATAATCAGCCGTGTTTTCAAGTACAACCAAATATTTACCCTTGGCAACTTTTTGCTTTTCGCTTACAAGTAAATTCATAATTTTTCCGGAAGTCTTGGCCTTTATTATGGCCGGAGGTATTTCTGACATTATTTCTACTTCTGCGGTCACTATATCCGGATATTTATAAAAGTAACTTCCAATTAGCAGGATCATAATTGTAAGAGCAATAATAAGGATTCCGGCGCGGACAAGCCAGTGAGGAATATATCCGAGTATTTCATTTACTTCATCACTATGAACTTCAAGATTTCTTGGTGTCAATAATTTATTGTTTTTGTCAGGTTTTTCAGACATCTGATTAATTTCCCAGCTCCAACTGATTTTTTACAAGTTTATAATAGTGCCCCTTCAATTGAGTTAATTCCTGATGTGTCCCCTTTTCCACTATTTTTCCATTGTCCAGAACTACAATCTGATCGGCATTTTTTACCGTACTTAATCTGTGCGCTACAATTACGGCAGTCTTTCCGGAAAAGAATTTATTCAGATTATCCATAATTGTTCTTTCATTGTTCGCGTCAAGAGCATTTGTGGCTTCATCAAAGAATATAAATTCGGGATTTTTATATACACAGCGCGCAATTAATATTCGCTGTTTTTGCCCCTGACTGAGACCGGTACCTTCCATGCCGATTTTCGTATAGTAATTGAGGGGTAAAGATTCAATAAATTCTCGAATATTTGCGACATTTACGGCATAGTGCAACTGTTCCCTGCTATAGTTTTCCTCGGTAATCGCAATGTTTTTGGCAATTGTGTCAGAAAATATAAATCCATCCTGCATAACGACCCCGCAGTTTGCTCGCCAGATTTTTTGATTAATTTTATCCAATTGCGACCCTCCAATGGCAATTTCACCCTTTGTCGGCTTATAGAAACCAAGGAGTAGTTTAATCAACGTTGTTTTTCCGCTGCCACTAACTCCAACAATTGCCGTAACCTTCCCATCGGGGATTGTTAGATTCAGGTCCTTTAGAACATATTCAGAGTGAGGTCCCTCATATTGGAACGAGAGATTTGATATTGCTATACTTTTGTTTTCCGGAATATCATTGATTCTAATATCGTCCGAAGATTCTTCATCTTTCTTGAGATGAATCTCGCCAAGTCGTTCCAGACTTATTTTTGCATCCTGAGTAGATTGAAAAAAACCAATCATCTGATTGATAGGGCTGTTTAACTGTCCAATTATATATTGTACAGCCATCAGCGTACCGAGGGTCATGTCGCCGTCTATAACCGCCTTGGCGGAAAAAAATGAAATAATGATGTTTTTCACCTGATCAATAAAAACCGAGCCGGATTGCTGATATTGACTGAGAGCGAGACTTTTTATATTAACCTTAAACAATCGTGCCTGAATCCGTTCCCATTCCCACCGTTTTATCTTTTCACAATTATTAAGTTTGATTTCCTGAATTCCCTGAACAAGTTGAATCAAATTGCTTTGATTATTCGAAAGCTGAGCGAATCGTTTGAAGTCAAGCTTGCGCCTCTGTTTCATAAACAGATAAACCCACAATAAATAAAGAGTGCTCCCAATAAGAAAAATAAAGAATATCTCCATCATATAGTAGGCCAGAACAAGACCGAATATTATCAGGGTCATCATTGAAAATATTATATTAAGCGTCGATGATGTCAAAAAATTCTCAATTCGTTTATGGTCCTGAATTCTTTGCATGATATCGCCAATCATTTTGCTGTCGAAATACCCGATAGGTAATTTAAGAAGCTTAATTAAAAAATCGGATATAAGAGAAATATTGATTCGCGTACTTATATGCAACAATATCCAGGATCTGATAAATTCGATTCCGGTTTGGCTGACAAAAAGCACCAATTGCGCGATCAAAATTAGATAAACAAAATCAATATTTCTGTTGCCAATTCCCTTATCAACCAATGACTGCGTAAGAAACGGGAAGATTAATTGTAATCCACTTCCGGCACCCAACCCCAATATAAGTTGAAGCACCAACTTTTTGTACGGTCGGAGATATGAAAAAAGGAACTTGAATTTTGTCTTATCAAGATCCTCATCTTCCATCCGATAAAAATCCGGAGCCGGCTCAAGAATAAGACAAATTCCTTCCTTTTGTTCCATTTGCTCTTCTTTGGTTTCCTTTTGGGAGGCGATTAATTTATCAAACAACTCCTTTTTTGAAGCCTGCGTTTTTTCATCTTCCGAGCTTTTCGCAAGCTCACTCGCTTTGGTTTTAAGAAGCTCTGCAAAAATATCATTATCGATTTTTGAATCAGATGAATTTTCAACACCATTGAAATCAATGCTACTTTTTGTGCTCAGCCAGTTATTTTTAAATTCATCCTCAGTATATGTAATTCGCCCAAATCCAGGGTCAACCACATAAACCTTCCCCTTTTTAATTTTATAAACAACAATGAAGTGCGTTTGCTTCCAATGAGCAATACAGGGCAGCTTGGCTTCATCGGCTAATTGCTCATAGGTAATTTTGACACCGGTTGTTCGCATACCGATTGCTTCCGCGGCGTCACTAATCCCCAATAACGAAACACCTTCTCTGGTAATGAAACTGGTTTCACGTAACCTTTGAAGCGAGTATGTTTTTCCATAATATTTTGCGACCATGGCCAGGCAAGCGGGACCACAATCCATAGCGTCACGTTGTTTTATAAATGGGAATTTTATCATCGGTACAAACCCCCCCCTTAGTATTATCATGAAATATATAGTGCATAGCTGACCGCTTAATTTTCAAACTGCCGCATGAGAAATATTTTCAAATCACTCAACTGCAGTCCATGCCCAAGTCTGCGGTCGCCAAAAAACAAGGCCGGCGTGCCAACAATTTTGTTTTGTAATGCCCATTTTCTGTGCTGAGTCAGAATGTTACTACCATTTTCATTAGAACCGATATTTTCCATTGGGAATTGACTCGCCCAGCGGTCAAACTTACCTTTGGAGAATCTATCCTCTGCAAACCAAGCCCGTAGGCCCTTGTGGACACTCTCTCGATCACCTTTCTCGGCCATTGCGAGTATCCGCAGCGAAACCTCCCTGTCCAGCATTTTCTCGGTTGTATTCTGGGTCTTGTCTTCTCCGGACGCCAGGAACCGGATAGTTGCCTTGATTCGACCGCGGCCGATTTCAATTATTTGATCCATCTGTTTGAACGCCTGCCAACAATGACCACAGAGTGGGTTGACCACCATGGTCATGGCAATTTGTGCGTCGGCAGGTCCAACCTCAACATCGAATGGCCACTGACCCATATTTGTAGGACCCGCCTTATTCAGCTGCATTTGGATGTAGTCTGGCTGGCGCCTTAGACGCGTAACATTTCTTTCGAAGAATTCAGCTTTTTTCGCAGAAATAATTGTGCCCCGCAAGGCAATCCATATCAAACTTGATATACCGAATCCAAGTAATATTGAAAACGGAAAAGTGGTTGAGAAGAGATTTTCGCTGAAGCCGGGAATTGTAATATTATACAATAGATAAAACTCAATCCAGAATATAGCCTGAATAACCAGGCACATCCAGCACCAAGAACGAACCACAAAAGCCTGATAAATCACTGAAAATAATGTATATGGCAAAACTAGCAGGCCAAGAATACCAATAATAAATAGATCATTTTGAAATTGTCCAAAAAACAGCGACGTCAGCAGGCTCATGAAACCGCCGCAAAAGTATAACAAACCCCATTCGGCCATCGAAACACCAAATAAGCGACCAGCCGGTGATTGCATTACCCTGTGGCAGTTTACCACCTTACCCATCGGGCAAAGCGCGTCCATTATACTTCCTTTGCCCAAATTCGCCGCCACCATTATGATGCACAAAACAAATCCAACAGCCTTGGCCAGGCCCAGTGGAATCAGAGTGCCCAAAGATCCCATTTGGGCCAGGCCGCAGCCAAATGCGAGAAGGAATAAAACAGGAAGGGCAACTACTGTCAGAATCTGCTGGAATAAGGTTAAGCGCTCGGCCCTGCGATGAGCCTCAATATCAGGTTCACCGGTCTTTTTTCCGGGAAAGGCTCGCAAAAGAACCCCACTCCAGATTTTTGAAAATTTATCAAGGCTGAGAGTTTTACGACCATAGACCGGGTGGATATAGCTTGCCCGACCGTCCTGCACTTTTTCCAAAACAACAAAATCCTGCTGCATCTTTTCATTTTTCAAATGGATTATACTGGGATAATCGGTGTCGGTAAGGTCGCCGACCTCGCCTTTAACACCCTCGGTTTTAACTCCCCAATCCGGCAACGACTCAGCCATCGACAGCAGACTG
>JAQBFG010000043.1:0-4266 GCA_032123495.1 Candidatus Zixiibacteriota bacterium
AATTGAAACCTAATAAAGGCAATCAATGTCAAAAGTAAAAAATCAAAAATGATGTATGTAATATTCCCATTTTTAATAAAAAATGAGTGAAAATTATATCGAGCCGATGGTTTGAATCGAATCATAAACGATATTTTTTAATTGATCTGCAATAGATCCCAATGGCAATGACAAATCTGATAAACCGGCCAATGCAACCGCGCCCGGCATCCCATATACAACTGAACTATTTTGATCCTGGGTGAGACAAAAACAATTTCCCCGTCTTTTTAGCGACTGAATTCCGGCTAATCCATCATGACCCATACCAGTTAAAGTTACCGCCAGAATATTGGAGCTGAGATTTTTTGCCAGCGAATTAAACATCACATCAACGGCAGGCCGGCAGTTATGAACCAGAGGGCCTTCATCAAGAACAATAATCCGCTGTTTACTCAAACCACGTGACACTTCTCTGATTTGCATATGTTTTCCACCCGGTGCGATATAAACATATCCGGGCTGAAGCGTTATTCCACTTCGGCCCTCCATGACAATCAGTTTTGAACGAAAATCCAACTCCGATGCCAATATTGATGTGAATCCTTCCGGCATATGCTGTGTTACCAAAATCGGAATCGGAAACTCGGCCGGAAGAAGCGGGATAATCTTCTTTAGTGCGTCTGGCCCTCCAAGCGAGCATCCTATCGCAAGTATTTCATAACCTGAAAGAGTTGGTCTGGTGGTTCTTGAAGGCGGGATAATTATCCTTCTGGATGGCCCCATTTCTTCGGCAGTTCGCTGAACCAGCTCGACTTTCAGATTAACAATAAACAGTTTAATAATCGGCTGCAGATACTTACTGAAATATTGAATATTCTCGGCGCTGCTGTTATCGGTCGGTTTTTTAATAAAATATAAGGCTCCCAGCTTCAGGGCTCGGAGAGAACTGGTTGCGCTGGTGCGACGCATTTTTGAAACCAGGATAACTTCAGTATTAGGATTGATTTTTTTGATTTGACCAATAGTTGTTTCGATACTGATTTGAGGCATTTCATAATCGAGAAAAACTATATCGGGAGAACAACAATCTATTAACTTAAAGGCCCCCAAGCAGCTGGATGAGTGTCCAACAACTTTTACATTTTCAATGGCTTTAAGTGCTGATGTAATTACTGATCGAGTGCTCCTTTTGTTTTCAATGACCAGCACTTTTATTGACATCATGTTTGGTCTTCCCCTTTTTTACTCGCAATTTAACCGAAGCTGTATTTATCTCTATATCGGCAAAAATCCAAAAACCGACTGCCAAAAATGTAATAATTCTGCCACAATACAAGTTCCCCTATTACCTATATTACGATTAAAGCAGTATCATTTTTCTTGACAACGTTTTGCTATTTCCATAATTTTATTTTTTACGTTAATTGAAAGGATAAACAATTGAGCGTCTCCGAAAATACAACTGATTTGAAAACCGACCTGTTTGAAAAGTGCATCAATTTTACACGAGCCGACGAAGTTAAAGCGGCCGGGTTGTATCCATATTTTCAGCCGATTTCATCAGCACCGGGTAATGAAGTTACCATAAACGGCAAGAAGATGATTATGATCGGTTCCAATAATTATCTTGGTATGACCAATGACCCCCGGGTCAAAGAAGCTGCCGCTGAAGCTGCTCTTAAGTATGGTTCCGGATGTACCGGATCACGCTATCTGAATGGAACTCTGGACCTTCATGTCGAACTTGAAGAACGGCTGGCAAAATTTACCAAACGGGAGTCGGCATTGGTTTTTTCAACCGGTTTTCAATCCAATCTGGGAGCGATATCCTGTATTGTCGGAAAAAATGATGCGGTTGTAATTGATCGTGGCGATCATGCCTCAATTGTGGAGGCCTGCCGGTTATCTTATGGCAAGACATACAAATTTGCTCACAACAATATGGAAGATCTTGATAGGGTCCTTGGGAATCTGTATAATAATGGTTTCAGAGGCGGTATTCTGGTTGTTGTCGATGGTGTCTTTTCGATGGAAGGTGATATTATCGACCTGCCCAATCTGGTTGAGGTGGCAAAAAAGCATGGCGCCAGAATTATGGTTGACGATGCCCATGCTGTTGGTGTTCTCGGCAAGGGCGGGCGCGGAACTGCCGAACATTTTGATCTGATCGATAAAATCGATATTCAGATGGGAACTTTTTCAAAATCATTTGCTTCTATTGGAGGATTTATTGCCGCCAGTAGTAATACAATCAATTTCATTAAACATCATTCACGCGAACTCATTTTTTCAGCATCATTACCGCCCTCATCAACGGCGGCGGTGCTGAAAGTATTAGATATTATTGAGACCGAACCGGAACGTATTCAAAATCTTTGGAAAAATGCTCATAAGATGCATACCGAGTTCCGTCGTCTCGGGTTTGACATCGGTGCCACTCAAACGCCGATTGTTCCGGTGATGGTCGGTGAGGACATGGACTGCTTCGCCTTCTGGAAAGCGCTATTTGAGGAGGGGATTTTTACCAATCCTGCAATATCTCCAGCTGTGCCGCCGGGGCATGCGCTGCTGAGAACATCATACACTGCCACTCATACTGATGAACATCTTGATCGTGTTCTTGAAGTGTTTGAGAAGATTGGCAAAAAAATAGGAATTATCTCATAAAAACAAATATAATGTCGAACAGCGTCAATGTTATTGAGGTCGAATCCAGCAAACATCAAAAAGATTTTATTATGTTTCCGTTTGAGCTCTATAAAGATGAGCCAAACTGGGTCGCACCTCTTATTTCGGAACGTAAAGAGTTTTTTGACAAAAAGAAAAACCCATTCTATAGAGTGGCCAAAACAAAGCTGTTTTTGGCAAAAAAAGATGGCGTAATAGTCGGACGAATTGCCACTTGCGTTAATTTTCAGCATAATGAATTTCATATGGAAAATACCGGATTCTTCGGTTTCTTTGATGTTATCGATGACTATGAAGTTGCCTCGAAACTTCTCAAGGTCGCCATGATCACCCTCAAAAAAGAGGGTATGGAAAAGATGCGGGGACCAACCAATTTTTCCACCAATCATGAAATCGGTTTTTTGATCGAAGGTTTTGACAAACCGCCGACCATAATGAATCCGTGGAACCACCCATACCTTCCAAAACTGGCCGAGCAGTTTGGGCTGAAAAAAGTGATGGACCTGCATGCTTATTTGATTACCCATGAAACCCCGATATCCGAACGGCAAATACGGATCGTTGAAAGAATAAAACAGCGGAGCCGCATCACGATCAGATGTATGGATTATTCGAAGTATGATGAAGAGGTGGAGCTCATAAATCAGATCTACAATCAGGCCTGGGAACATAACTGGGGTTTTGTACCGATGCCAAAAGATGAGTTCTTTTATATGGCCAAACATCTCAAACAGATCGTTGACCCGCGGATGGCGTTTATTGCTTTTGTCGATGATGAACCGGCCGCTTTTTGTCTTGCTGTTCCTGATATAAATCAGGCTCTTATTAAGCTTAATGGCCGTCTTTTTCCGACCGGGATTTTCAAACTTTTGTGGCACACCAAAGTCAACGATAAAGTTGATGGCGTCAGGATGCTAACAATGGGTGTTATTAAAAAATTCCAGAAACGCGGTATCGATAATATGTTTTTTGTCGAGACCTATTTGAAAGGTCTTGAGTTTGAATACAAATGGGCCGAGCTGTCATGGATTTTGGAAACTAATGAACTGATGTGCCGTGCGGCTGAAAATATGGGTGCCAAACTCCACAAAAAATACCGCCTGGTCGAAATGCCGATATAGATAATTTTCTAATCTTATTAATTAATATGACACTTAAAGAATTTGTATCGAGTCGAGTAGAAAAATCATATCATGATGATGAGGTTCCATGTGTCATCGCGACTCTAAGGATATTGTCGGAACTGTTCCAGCTTCCTATCGACAAGCAAGTTTATGAATCATCCTGGGGATTTAACGGTGCCGGTCAATATGGCGCTCAGTGCGGATTGGTTGAAGGGACCTTGATGTTTATCGGTTTGCTGTCACACCGTGAGGGTCTTGATAAAACCAAAATGTGGGAAGCCTGCAATGAGTTTGCCAAAAGTTATGAACAAAAATTTGGATCGCTCCGGTGTAAGGAACTTCGCCCGGGTGGTTTTAACGACGGCGACCCGCCGCATCTATGTGAACCGCTCTCAATTAATAGTATCATCTTTTCCGCCGAGTTTATTTCTGATTGGTTTAAAATAGACACCAATCTTGATTAGAAAAAAAG
>JAQBFG010000044.1:0-4858 GCA_032123495.1 Candidatus Zixiibacteriota bacterium
ACTTTTTATCTTCTCCAATTTCGAACCAATTCTATAATATTAAATCAAAATAATATTTTTATTTTTGAATTATTCCCCAATATCATTTTATTTAAATATGAAATTTGATATTCTATTTATTCTGCTTTTGTTAGTCGGTTGTTCATCGGCCGACCGTATAGGGGGAAATTTGAGTCTAAAAGAGATTATCCCGGACAAAGTAAACGGTTGGGTTCAGGATGGTGATATTGAGAAATATGACCACGAGACTATTTTCCGCTACATGGACGGGGCCGGTGAGATTTACCGGATGTATGACTATCGCGAGATGGAAGTTCTCGGGCTGAGTAAATCCGATCAGTCAGAAATTAAAATTGAGATGTTTGATATGGGAACTCCCGAAGATGCTTTTGGTGTCTTCAGCCATATGCGGGAAGGGGACGAGGCCGGAGTAGGCGAGGGGTCGGAATATCGAAAAGGATTGCTCTGTTTTTGGCAGGGGAAGTATTTTTTCTGTATTATCAGCGAGCTGGGAACCGAGGAAACAAAACCGATTATCTTTGAACTGGCAAGAATAATTACTGATTTTTATGAACCTTCAAATATAAAACCGAAAATACTGAATATTTTGCCTGAAGAAGATCTGAACAAGAAAAGTGTGCGATATTTTCATCTGCCAAGCTCATTGAACTATCATTATTTTGTTTCTGATCAGAATATACTAAATCTAAATAGCGAAACTGATGCTGTTTTGGCAAGGTACGGCGAGTCTTATTGTTATCTTCTATTTGTGAAATATCCAGATTCAGATGAAGCTGAAAAAGCATTTGCCAATTTTCAATCAGTGTACCTTCCGGAAGGAGGTAGATTGGAGATGTCTCAGTTTGAAGAAAATAAATGGCTTACATCCGCGCTGCTTGAGAATCATATAATTATAATATTTGATGCTCCAACTGAAACATTTGCAAAAAAACTAAAACAAAATGTCTTAGAAAAACTAATGGTGAAATAAAAAAGGACAGATCGATGGATAAAAATTCAGGGAAAAAGATTCGGTTCACGCGCCGGGATTTCATCAAAGGTGCCTCCTGTGCCGCACTTGGTTTGGCGATGGGCGTCTCGGCCGAAAGTAAAAATGTCGTCAAAGCTCCATCGGGAACAAAAGTAGTCCTAATTCGTGATAAGGCAGTTTTAGGTGCCGACGGAAAATGCAATCCTGACACCATTCAAAGTATGCTTGATCAGAGTATCAATGAACTCTTTGATGTTAAGAGTCCGGTTGATGCCTGGAGCGCTATGTTTAAGCCAAGTGATATTGTTGGCATTAAAACCAATGTCTGGGGTCCGCTGCCAACTCCGCCAGAACTTGAGCAGAGTTTAAAAAAGGGAGTTATGTCGGCGGGCGTTAAAGAAACAAATATCAGTATTGATGATCGGGGAATTTTATCCAACGATGTTTTCAACAATGCAACGGCGTTGATCAATACACGTCCGATGAGGACGCATCATTGGGCCGGTGTAGGCGGACTGTTGAAAAACTATATCATGTTTGTTCCAGAACCGTGGACCTATCATGATAATTCCTGCGCAGATTTAGCCAAACTCTGGGAACTTCCGGCAGTCAAGGGGAAAACCAAAATTCAAATTCTAGTTATGCTGACACCGTTGTTTCATGGTATCGGAGCGCATCATTTTGACAAAGAATTTACCTGGAAATATAACGGCCTTTTGGTCGGGACAGATCCGGTTGCTCTTGATGCTGTCGGACTGCAAATTTTAATGGCTAAACGATTATCCTATTTTGGCGAGGAGAGACCGATGAAACCATCGCCGCACCATATAGCCTTTGCTGATACCAAACATAAATTGGGTGTTGCCGATATGAGTAAAATAAATTTAATCAAATTAGGCGAGAATGAAGATATCCTGATTTGAAATTTAATTAATAAAAGGCCTATGAGGTTTGGATTGATTGCTGTTCTTGAGGGAGATTGTTTTTTTTGGCGCTTGCGGTAATATCTCTGAAATTCCAAACGCGACCAGCGATTTCTTCATCACGAATCAATGGATAAGAATGTCTTTCAAAAACGCGCCCATCTTTAAAGTATAATTGATCAGTATCTTTTTCAGACGAATTATAGAGAATTTTAACTTTTGTCAGGAATGCTTCGGGATCATCCAATTGTTCAAGAACAAATCCAATTAATTTTTCATCGTCGCGAGCTTGCATTAAAGATGACGGAATTCTCCAGAGTTCGGCGAAACGGGAATTAGTATGCGTGACTTGGCCTTTATTGTTTACTACCAGAATGCCATCACCGGTTGACTCCAGAATTGCTCTTAGCAACTCTTTGTTTTCAGTTAGTGCTTCTTCTGCATTTTTTCTTTCGGTAATATCGTGAGATATTATTAATATTGAAGCGATCTTGCCGTCTGCATCTTTGATTGGCTGGAGATTGGACCAAAACCATTTCTCTGAACCATCCGGCATGATTAATTTTTCTTCAAAGTCAAGTTTCTCACCAGATTTTATAATCTGCTGATTTCTTTTAATCATGATTTCGGCATGATCCGGAAATATATCCCTGAGGGTTTTTCCAATGAAATCCTTAGGCTGTTTTCCAAGCGTTTTGGCTCCGATATCATTAATCATTATTATTTTGCCTTTTGGATCAAACAGAGTAATAGCGTAATAAGCATTGTTGAATAAAGAGCGGTATTGTTCCTCGCTTTGCTTGAGAGCGGTTTCGGCTTTTTTGCGATCGGTAATATCCCTCACTATAGCCTGAATGTATATTTTCCCCAATGAGTCCATTCTATTAAGATTGACTTCTGCATCAAAAAGTGTCCCATCAAATTGACAATGCTTCCATTCGAAACTCTGCGGATAACCCCTCAAGCACGGCGTTTATCTTCTCCATTGCTCTTTTTCTTGACAGTTGTCCATCCGGTTGATATTCAGGAGAAAATTTATAGGGCGGTTGGCCGATGATCTGATCTCTGGTACAGCCAAATAACTCCAATGTTTGGGCATTGCAGTCGGCAAAATGTTCTTTTTCCATTAAAAAGATGGCATCGTTGGCGGAATCAAATAGAGTTTGATATTTTTTCCCAGCTTTAATAACATCTTTTTCTGCCCTTTTTCTTTTGAATACATATGATTGAACCAAAGAGCTTGTTGTTATTACAATAAAAAACACTAATACACGGGTCCAGATTATATTTGAGGTAGGAGAAAACAATTGATCGGCCAAAGTACCAGTACCAAACACCGATGCCTGTATCATTGAGTCAAGAAACCAATAGAATCCACTTACTAATATCCCGACCCATATGAAATTGTTTTCGATGATATCATTAATTTTATTTGCAGAAAACATAATTCAACTTGCCCCGCTAATTATTTATGACAATTTTTATTACTGTCAAGATTTGTCCCTCAATTTTATTATCGGAGATTTATTGAATATTTTAAGTTTATTATTGTGGATAATTATAATCCAAAATATCCATTTCCGGAAATGCAAGTCGCAAATAGATAAAGGCGGACAATGTCCGCCTTTATGCCGCCTCACATCTTAAATTATCTTTCAGCCAACTGTTCCTGGAATCTGGTTGCTTTTGATATAAGTTGTTTCAACTCAATAACTTCATCATTGTTAGAATGACGAAAAGAATCTTTGAGGATATATTTTAGGTCATCCAATTGAGAGTTTTTGGCCCAATAAGATTTTTTCAGTATTTCTGCAAATTCAGCCGATATCGCCGCCAGTTTAAATTGGTTGGAACAACTTTTGAAATTATCTTCAAATATTCTCTGTTTGATTGGAACTCGTATTTCGTCAACATTAAAAGATTCCGGATCTTTGTAACGAATATAGACCTCGCCAAGACTACCCCAATCAGCGTCCTTCTCCAACTTTATTTCATATAGGGCGGTAACTTCATGACCAGAGCCAATTTCGCCACCATCTTCGTTGTCATCGCGGAATTTATTATCGGCAATGTCGCGGTTTTCATAGCCAAGCAAACGATAACTGCGCACAACCTCCGAATTAAAATCGACCTGGATTTTTACGTCGCGGGCTATTACTTCGAGTGATCCGGTCAGGTTTTCCACAAAAATTCGATGCGCCTCTTTAATATCATCGACATAGGCATAGTATCCGTTGCCTTTGTTGCCGAGTTTTTCCATCAGGATATCATTGTAGTTGCCCATCCCAAAACCTATTGCTGAAAGAGTAATTCCTTTGTTGGCAGATTTTTTAATTCGTTTCAATAGATCGTCAGCGTCGGTCAGTCCAACATTGGCGACTCCATCGGAACAGAGAATGATACGGTTGGTTTTACCTTCATCAAAAAACCGATTGGCCATCTGATATCCGAGTCTTAACCCTTCGTCTGCATTGGTGCTTCCATTTGGTCGAAGACGTTCTATTGCAGAGAGAATCTCATCACGGAAATAAATTGAAGTTGGCTGGATAACAACTTCACCGTGTGATCCATAGACAACGATTCCGACATTATCAGATTCATTTAACTCATCGACTAATAGCCGCAAAGCTCTTTTGACCAGCCCCAGGCGATTTTCTCTATCCATTGAGCCGGAGACATCAATTACGAAAACCAGATTGGCCGGCTTTCTATCTTCCGGATCTATCTGCCTGCCTTTGATGCCGATTTTAAGAAGCTGACAGTTTTGTCCAAATTCAGATGGTCCACCTTCCAGAAAAACACGAAATGGCTCACGTCTGGGTGGCTGGTAATCATAATTAAAATGATTGACAAACTCCTCGACCCGAATGGCATCATCAGGCGGAAGATCGCCGCGTTCGAGATAGGAGCGAGCCATTATGTAAGAAGCATCATCGATGTCAAT
>JAQBFG010000045.1:0-3949 GCA_032123495.1 Candidatus Zixiibacteriota bacterium
CATGATCATCGCGACCGTCCCATACAACTGTATGTGAACCTGCCTCATGAAATTCATTCAACACCGTTCTCACCTGCTGACCAAGAACATTGAGGATCTCCAGTTTGACTTGTGAGGCAACAGGAAGATCATATGAAATGCTGGTCGAAGGATTAAATGGATTTGGAGCATTTTGTCTCAAGGTAAAAGCGGTCGGAATCAGATTCGGTTCAATCTGAGATCCGCCAGACAAGGCAACCATAACATTTGAAAACTCGGGTGTTGATACCATCGTCCGACCTTCACCGTTTACTACTTCCGTGTAGACAAACATCGGTGTATGCTCTTCGGTCGCAAAGGTATTAAGTTCGAGCGACTGCAGACTGAGATCGTCCACATGGAAGATCAATCTGGCAATTTCGCCTTCACCCGGTGTCAGGTCGGTGTTTTCACCATAGACCATTGGAATCATGCCAAGAACAACTGTATTATTTTCGTTGTCAATCTTGGCTGTGGCAAAATCGAAATTTTCCGCTCTGGTCCCGGTAAAAGTAACTTCTTCAAGAGTTACACCGTCAGAAAACTTTAGCGGCAAATCAAGTGCCGCCATAGCCTGAACGTTGTTTAGCTCGATTGGAACAATGACCTTATCAACATCAACTGCAGCTTTAATTGCCGCTATTTTATTGACTTCGGCCGCGCCCAGCGAAGAAATCATCATTATTACCAGGATGATCGAGATGATGCTTACAGTTCTCATCAATAACCACCCCCTATAGGGTTTAAGGTTTATCTTCAGCTGTCGGCTTGAAATATCAGTGCAAACTTTCCATGTTTGCCGAACAACCATTTACAATTCCGCAATACTTTCGTTAGCTGCACAATGTTTGGCGTGAGTGGGGAATCAATTTGGAATACCTACATCTGTCTCTACTATTAAGATAGTTGATGTTTACAATTCTGTCAAGCAATATATAAAAACAGATATGGGAAAAATATTCCGATTTTTTTGTTTCCCTTCATTCCTTCCATCTAACAAGTTCTATGTTTATAGTCTCTTGAAAGTTCCAAATATGTCAAAAATAATACGAAATTTGCAAAATAAATGGCAACTAAAAATTAAGGAATGTTTTGAGTGTTTTTTACAAGCTTTAATGTAATCGTATATTCTGTGTAGGTCAGGAGCCGCGCGCTCCTGACAAATTATTCCTGTTCCGTCAGGAACCGATTTTTGAAAAAATCTCCAAAATGGCTTTCCTCCTTCAAAGGACAGGCGTTTCGTCATATTTTTATTTTTTCTATGTCGAAATCCTCTACTGATTCGACAATTCTCAATTATACGTGAGAATATGAATCAACACCGGTTTGGTGGGGAAAGTGATTGGGATATTACCCTCGGGCAGGCGGGGGTGCTTGCTGCCCAAAGAATAATTTACCCAAAGCAATCTTTATTCTTGCCAAAATATATATCTTATTTTATTGTAAACATACAATTGGATAATATCGTCTTTTTATTGGAAGAGGGCGAATATTATATCTCGCAAAAAGAGCATAAATACAACTGAATAGTCAACCGCCTTTTTAGGATGTTTGGTTTGCTTCGGCCGGAACAGTAATTTGTTTGCGACCAGCAACCGAGTGGGGCCTGCCTTTAAGGAGGAGAGTATGATTAATATTCAACAGGAATGACACATTTTAGGATATTTTCGTGCGCGGCAGATAGCCAGAATAATCCACATCTGCCCGAGCAGAGCTGTTTGTAATAACGGAATATTGCATATGGGAGAAATTATATGAGGCATAATTTATTTAAAATGGCAATTCTTATTGTTTTCTTCTCTATCTGTTTATTTCAATCCTGCGATAAAGATTGCCCGGTCTGCCCAAAGGACGACACTGGCGAACCCGGTAACTACAGACTATATACCATTAATGGGCACAATACCTTTACGCTTTACGCTATCGATATACCTGCTGACACAATAGTCGATTCTGTTGCACTGGGCTATGGATTTTATAACTGTTTTCTTACACCCGCTGGAGACCGGCTACTTGTTACTAACTGGGATACAAGGCAGATGGAGGTTTATAATACTGTCGATTTGTCGCATTTAGAAACATTGACCGATCAATACGGCGACTACTATTTCGATAAAACAGATAATATCGGGATATACTATTCAGCGGTAAATGAGAAAATATTTTTTATCGATCCTGCTACACTTTCGCCACTTGATTCAATTCCCCGTAGTATTGGTGATGGTTTTCTGGATACAGTTACTAATCTTTTTGTTGCCCCCAGTCTTGACGGTCGTAATATAGTCTATCGTATTGACTGCAACTCCCGAACACTTATTGACTCGCTTGATATGGGCCATCTTGTTTATAATCTCGCCTACAACTGGCTGACTGATGAGATATATTTTCATGGTAAGCAAGACGATTATGGTGGATTCTACTGCTATGATATGGCTTCCGACTCAATTACTCTAACAATAACTACTACCGCTCCCTTTGGGGGAGTTTCGATTTCACCCGATGGGACAAAAGTTTATATGACCGACGGCGGCGATGGCTGGCATTTTATCTATCCAAGAGGTGATATTGGGGTGTTGAATGCGGAAACCCACGAGCTTGTCGAGCTTATTCCGCCTTATATAATCCCGCCGGGTGAGAGAATTTCTTACCCTCTGTTTGGTAGAATATTCATCACCCCCGATGGCCAAAGAGCATACGTCGGGGAAAGTTGGAACAACAATGCGTATACCCCGATAGCTGTCGTTGATCTTCACAAGGGAAAGCTTATCAAAGGTCTGTTTAATAATGTAGGTTTTTCATCTGGGGCGATAGCAATCGGCCCGGTACCAGAATAAAGGAGAAATTAAGATGTTTATAAGAAGATTAATTGAATTAATCATTGCAATTATGATACCAATATGTTGTCTCGGAATTACATCTGCCCAAGCGGAACTGTTTGTAATAACAGAATAATTCAAATGGGAGAAATTATATGAGGTTTAAATTTTATAAATTGGCAATTCTTATTGTTATTTTATCTATCTGTTTATTTCAATCGTGTAATAAAAAACCAACTGACCCCGACCCGGAATTGGTGGAACATCTGTTTTATATTAAGGCGGCAATTGGCACCGATTCGTCATTAATCAAAACATTTTCGGTGGAACAGCTTAAATTTATCGACTCTTTTATCATAGATGATTTTGGTATTTATGATATGGCCATAATTGCCGACGATGAAAAACTTATGGTAACGGAAGAATACCGCATGCGAGTTTATGATTTGGAAACAAAAGAGTTAATTCATTCTGCTGATGGGTATGGTAATCCAATACGGGTATCCCCCAACTCTGATTATTACTCTGTTTACGATACCAGATTGCAGATTCGGCGAACAGATGATTTTTCGCTAATCTACAACGATACTGCAATAACCGGGTATGGTGATTTCAGTTTTGATTCCAAATATTACATTTATTCGCACGACCAAGGGGATGTAATGGTTTACAATATTGATGGGGACTCAATTGAAACATCTTTTGGCCTGACACGAAGTGGAAATCAGTTTAATATTTATGAACTATGGCCATCGGCCGATATGTCAAAGCTGTTTATCATGGGCTTTAATGGAGCTTATCTTGATTTTGCCGTGGCCGATTATGACTCAGATACATTACGCATAATTCAAAGCCCACTAAAAACAGGAGGAGCGGAAGTTGTTGTCAGTTCCGACGGCCAACATCTGTACTTCATCAATACTCCTTATGGAGATAGCGAAATGCCTAGCGAAAAGATTGATATCTTTGATGTGGAAACGGAAGAATTAGTATCTTCAATATCCACAAGAGAATATAATCTCTTTGAACCCTATAAAATAGCGTTGACCTCTGACGGCAAATACCTAATGGCAACACCATGGGGATGGGGACCATATAGCCTTTTGTTGATAGAC
>JAQBFG010000046.1:0-8097 GCA_032123495.1 Candidatus Zixiibacteriota bacterium
ACGGGCAGATATTTTCCCTTGACAGTATTCTAATATTTGGAATAGGTAAATATTAACTACAGGTATTATGAAAATATATCTAATTCAAACTCATATACAACATAACGGAATTGAGATTGCCACGCTGCGCTCGCAATGACGTTAGAGGGGCAGGCGAGGGCGCCTGCCGCCCACAACCATTATTCGCAACTAGTGACTAACCCACAGCAAGCTGTGGGGCACCACTACCTGACGGACCTCAATATCAGGTGCCGATTTGCCAGGAGGCGAGATACTTTTTCTGTTCCGGGGTCAGTCTATCGATTGAAATACCCATCGATTTTAATTTTAACGCCGCAATTTTATCATCAAGATCTTCCGGCATCACATAAACCTGGTTGGCGAAATCCTCAAAATGTTTAACAAGATGTTCACCTGCCAGTGCCTGGTTGGCAAACGACATATCCATCACCATCGCGGGATGTCCCTCGGCCGAAGTCAGATTTATCAAACGGCCCTCACCGAGAATATGAATCCGACGGTTATTTTTAAGGGTGTACTCATCAACAAATTTGCGGACATTACATTTTTTCTTTTTCGCCTTTTCAAGCGATTCCAGATCAAGCTCAACATTAAAATGTCCGGAGTTGCAGACAATCGCACCATCTTTCATTTTGTTAAAGTGCTCCATCCGGATAACATGAATATCGCCGGTGAGTGTCACAAACAGATCACCAATCGGCGCCGCTTTGCTCATCGGCATCACCCGGAAGCCGTCCATAGCAGCCTCGATCGCTTTGGTATGATCGACCTCAGTAACAATAACATCGGCACCCATGCCTTTGGCGCGCATCGCAAATCCGCGACCGCACCAACCATATCCGGCAACAACCGTTGTCGAACCGGCGAGAAGCATATTGGTGGCGCGAATGATACCATCAACGGTCGATTGCCCGGTACCGTAACGGTTATCAAAAAAATGTTTGGTCTTGGAATCGTTGACCGCAATAATCGGATACATCAAGGCACCGTCTTTGGCCATCGCATGCAGACGAATCACGCCGGTAGTGGTTTCTTCGGTCCCGCCGATAATTTCCGGAATAAGTTCGCGTCGGTCAGAATGAAGAGTCGAAACCAGATCGGCACCATCATCCATCGTGATATGCGGTTTAAAATCAAGCGATTGATTGACATGTTTATAATATGTTTTGTTATCTTCACCATTACGGGCAAAAACAGAGATACCAAAATCTTTCACTAATGAGGCGGCAACATCATCCTGCGTTGACAGAGGATTTGAGGCACACAAAGCAGCATTGGCTCCGCCGGCTTGAAGGGTACGCATCAGATTGGCGGTTTCGGTAGTAACATGGAGACAGCAGGCCATATTGATCCCTTTAAACGGTTTTTCCTTTTTGAACCGTTCCCGGATTATCCGCAAAACCGGCATACTCCGCTCGGCCCACTCGATCCGCTTTTTACCTTCGGCGGCCAGTTTCAGATTGGTAACATCATATTTAATTTTTGTCATTATCACACATCCTTTAATAGGTCTTTTACCCGGTCAGTTTTTTCCCAGGTAAACTCTGGTATCTCACGGCCAAAATGTCCATACGCGGCCGTTTTCAAATATATCGGTCTGAGCAAATCAAGCGATTCAATTATTCCTTTTGGAGTCAGATCAAAATTCTTTTTAATGATCTCAACCAGTCGTTCCGGTTCCACTTTGGTTGGTCCATCGGCGAAAATCATAATTGAAACCGGTTCGGCGACACCAATCGCATACGCCAACTGGATAGTGCATTTTTCGGCAAGTTCAGCCGCTACAATATTTTTGGCGATGTACCGACACATATATGCAGCCGAGCGGTCGACTTTGGAGGGGTCTTTCCCTGAAAAAGCACCGCCACCGTGGGTCGCCATTCCGCCGTAAGTATCAACGATAATCTTGCGTCCGGTCATACCGGTATCGGACTGCGGTCCGCCAATAACAAATTTACCGGTTGGATTGATATAATATTTGGTTTTATCGTCGAGCATTTCGGATGGTACAATCGGTTTGATCACAGCATCAATTATCTCTTGCCGCGAAGTCTCAGTTATCTTGTCGCCAGTGCCGTCAAGTATATCTTCGCTATGCTGGGTCGAGACAACAACGGCATCAACTCGTTTTGGTTTGCCATTTTGATATTCAATCGTGACCTGCGATTTTCCGTCCGGGCCAAGATATGACAAGATATTCTGTTTTCTCACTTCAGCCAGCCGCATCGTTAATTTATGTGCCAGCATTATCGGCATCGGCATCAGCTCAGCTGTCTCGCGACAAGCATATCCGGTCATCAAACCCTGATCACCGGCACCGCCGGTATCAACACCCTGTGCAATATCCGGCGACTGCGAGCCGATAGCATTGAGGATCGCCATTGAGTTGTAAGCGTAGCCAAACTTGGGGTTGGTATAGCCGATATTTTTTACAATGTCTCTGACCAACGACCGAATATCGACATAAGCTTTGGTTGTAATTTCTCCGCCGATAATAGTCAGGCCGACCGTTACAAAACTTTCGCAGGCAACACGACCCTTGACATCTTGCTTTAATACTTCATCAAGAACACCATCAGAAATCTGGTCGCATACTTTATCAGGATGCCCCTCTGTGACCGATTCTGATGTAAAAAGAAAACTTCTATCTGCCATTGTTTTCCCCAATATCTTTAATATTATTTTTTCACTTCTGGACGAGCAATATTAAGTGAACCTGTTTTCCCCTTTATTACCGTTTCGACACCAATTATAGATTGTTGAATGGCACAATCTTCGATAACTGCCTTCCGGCTAATGATCGAATCGGTTATTGTGGAATTGCTTATTTTCGCATACTCCGAAATTGAAACATTTGGTCCGATAGTTGAGTTTTCTATTATTGCTGTACTATCAATCGCAACCGGTTCAATAATTTTCACCCCCGGCATAATTGTGGTTTGTGTTTTTTCTCTTAGCAATAAGCGATTTGTCTCAAGAATCGTTTCAACCTTTCCGCAATCATACCAGTCATCGACAACATACGGATTAAATTCGCTGCCATTTGAAAGCATCGAATCGAGAATATCTGTTAATTGAATTTCCCCACTCGTACGTTTATCCAGTTTAATAATATTTTCAGCATGAGTTTTCAAGATATTGGAATCATCAATATAATAAAGTCCGATGATGGCAAGATTCGATCTCGGCTGTGAAGGTTTCTCTTCAAATTCAACGATGCGATTGTTTTCGGTGATCGCTATTCCAAATCGACGGGGATCGGTAACTTCCTTAAGCCCGATTGCATTTTCGCCAACTACGATAAATTTTTTATAATCTACTTTTGCAATTGTGTCGCTTAAAATTATTAAAACCGGCCCGGGGCTGATTTTTTGCAGGGCAACATTTACCGCATAGCCAAGTCCCAAAAGATTTTTCTGTTCAATAAATGTTGCTTTGAATGAATAATGCTTTTTAACATAGTCAACTATCTGCTCACCGAGATGCCCAATGACCAGAACCACTTCGGCCGGATCGAGCGCAACCAGCGGATCGATGATATGGGCCAGCATCGGTTTGCCGGCTACCGGTATTAACGGCTTCGGTGTCGTTAATGTGTGCGGCTGTAGCCGTTTGCCGATTCCGGCCGCGGGAATTATTATTTTTAGGTCGTTTGGCATATTAAAATCTACGAGTATATATATAATAATTAAACGGATAACAATCAAATATTCTAAAAAGATAATCGATTGAATTCAGTTATTTTGCCAAAAACGTATAATCAATTTACAAATGCCAACGATTATGTTATTATTTCTTACTATGGCAGTATATTTCTTTTCAGATGTTCATCTTGGAATGACCGACAAAAAGCAGGAAATAATCAAATTAGAGAAGATCTATTCTCTTTTTGATCTGATAAAGGCTGATGCCGATAAGGTCTATATACTCGGCGATCTCTTTGATTTCTGGTTTGAGTATAAACATGCAATCCCAAAAGAACATCTGCAGGTCGTTTTCAAGCTGGCGGCGATGATAGAAAATGGCATTGAGATTCATTACATCTCCGGTAATCATGATTTCTGGCTGGGCGATTTTCTGGCCAATGAAGTCGGGATCAAGATTCATCGAGATTTCTATGAAACTATAGAAAACGGCAAAAAACTGTTTATGATTCACGGCGACGGGCTCTCCCCCGGTGATTGGAAATATCGAATCTTAAGAAGAATCCTGCGTAATAAAGTGAATATATGGCTGTATCAAAAAATCCCGTGTGATATTGGGATAACGTTTGCCAAATTTGTTTCGGGATCATCGGCACTTCATTCCGAAGGAAGTATTAATAGATTTGTCAAAGATTATGAGATATATGCTGAAGAAAAGCTAAAAGGCGGTTATGATGCTGTCTTAATCTGTCATACTCACTATCCACAAAGATTTGAATATGACGGCGGGATATATCTTAACACCGGCGATATGATAACAAATTTCAGTTATGGCAAGCTAAATAACGGCGAATTGACTCTAGAGTATATTTGAAATGGCTGCTAAGATAAAAATAATCCGCTCGATAAAAAAAATGCAAGTCGTTTCACGGCAATTGTCGCGAAAAAGCAGAATCGGATTGGTGCCGACAATGGGCTTTCTGCATGAGGGGCATCTGTCGTTGATTCAAAAGGCAAAAAAGCAATCTGATATTGTTATCGTTACGATCTTTGTTAATCCAACCCAGTTTGCTCCAAATGAAGATTTGTCAAAATATCCGCGTGATGAAAAAGGTGATATCGCCAAAATCAAAGCGGCTGGCGGCAATATAGTTTTTATTCCAAAACGAGAAGAGATCTATCCTGATGGATATGAAACCTATGTTAATTGCGAAAAGATAACTCAAACCCTTGAGGGGAATTCGCGCCCGACTCATTTCAAGGGAGTGACCACGATTGTTTCCAAGCTGTTCAATATCATCCGTCCCGATGTTGCCGTTTTTGGCCAGAAAGATTATCAGCAGGTGATGGTGCTCAAAAAGATGATTGTCGATTTGGATTATCCGATCAAGATGATTATCGGATCGACCATTCGGGAAAAAGATGGGCTGGCGATGTCGTCGCGGAACAAATATATTAATGCTGATCAGCGTAAAGAGGCGATATGCTTGCACAAAGCATTAAAGACGGCCAAAAAGATGATAAAAAATGACGGCATCACCAATTCAACTAATCTCCGCGCGACAATGAAAAAAGTCATTACAAAAATCTGCCCGACGGCTGAAATCGATTATATCGCCTTCACCGATTTTGAGACGCTTAAGATAACCAAAATAGTGAATAAAAATACGATCTGTTCACTGGCGGTCAAACTTCATAATGTTCGATTGATTGATAATATGCGGATGAGATAACAGCTTTCATTAGGTCATAATATTTTCTTAAACAATTTAGGCCTCATTACGTCTCCACTTCAAAACAGTTGACTTTGAGGAAATAATAGATATATTTAGCGTCGTGATAAAATTAAAAGCAATTCGAACCCTACCCGTTATTCTCCTCACAATAACGATGTCGCTAATACTAAATTCTCAGGCTTTTGCCCAGAATTTTGGCGATTCGATCTTTATCCTGCCACGGATGACGGTCCTTATATTTTTGGTCATTTTCTCATCGGCGGTTCTGCTTTACACCAAATGGGCCAAAGCTGGCAAAGAACTGTTTGTTCGTAAAATTGCCGGAATTGATGCGGTTGAGGATGCGGTTGGTCGTGCTACCGAGATGGGTAAACCGGTGCTTTTTATTCCCGGAATCTCAGATGTTGACGAAATAGAAACAATTGCCGGTATTTCTATTCTTGGCCGGGTGGCTCGAATCACTGCGCAGTATGAGACTCCATTATTGGTGCCGGTTCGGTACCCGATGGTTCTGGCAGCCTCGCAGGAAGTCACTGAGCAGGCTTATATCGAGATGGGCAAGGCTGATTCATACGATAAAGATACGGTTCGATATGTCGCCGGGGAGCAGTTTGCTTTTACGGCAACGGTTAATGGAATGATGATGCGGGAACAACCGGCAGCCTGCATTTATATGGGCGGATTTTTTGCCGAATCGCTTCTTCTGGCCGAAACCGGAAATGCTGCCGGGGCGATTCAGATCGCCGGAACAGCGCGTCCGGAACAGCTTCCGTTTTTTATCGCCGCCTGTGATTTTACATTGATGGGCGAGGAGCTTTATGCCGCGTCGAGTTATTTGAGCCATGAACCGCTTTTGCTTGGCGGTCTCAAGGGTCAGGATTTTGTAAAGATAATACTTGTTCTAATAATCTTGGTTGGAACATTTCTGGTTACGTTTGATATAGGAGACTGGTACTTAAACTTGTTTAATATACCGTAATAGTTATGCGAACGACTGTACCATTGATAATAGCATTTTTAGTCGGCACCTTGTTGGTTGTCAGCTTTTTCATTAATCCCGAACGGATATTTATTGGGGATGCCAAAGATGTTGTCCTGCAATGGATGACTATTGTCGGTGGGTTTGCATTAGTGCTTGGAGTGGTGTCAATTGTTCGGGTCAACGCCCGCGCGGTCAAACGCAAAAGCGAAGGCTGGTTTTTCAAGTTGATGACCATTATCTCAGTTTTTGCGATGGCTATCCCGGCAATGTTACCAGTTAGCAAAAATTCAGTTGGCGGTTCTATTTTTTACAGCATCTTCCCTGATAGCTGGATGCCTCTTTTGGGTACCAGCAGCAGTTCGATTTATGACTGGCTGTTTAACTATGTCGACGCCCCAATGATGGAAACGATGTTTGCAATGCTTGCCTTTTATATCGCCTCGGCTGCCTATCGCGCTTTTCGTGCCCGCAGCGCCGAAGCAACATTGTTACTTCTCACAGCGACGCTGGTGATGCTGTGGCGGGTTCCGATGGGTGAGGCATTTTTAAGATTATTCAGCGAGAATCTCCCCGGTTATATCAATACCTATGTGATGGGCGGATTTAATGTTGCGGTTCAGCGTGGTATTATTATCGGTGCGGCGCTTGGCGCAGCCTCGATGTCACTGCGAATAATTCTTGGTATCGAACGAACTTACATGGGTAAATAAAAGATGGATATCTGGGAAAAATTACAAGCTATCGACCGTCGCTGGATTTATCTTTTGATGTTTCTGTCGATTCTTTTCCCAACAATTTTTGTTATGAAATTTCCAATTGAGCTTACCCCTGAGGCGGAACAGCTTTACTATGCTGTCGAAGCTCTTCCCGACAGTTCAATTGTTATGCTTACTTTTGATTATTATGCCTCGGCACTGGCCGAAACCGAACCAATGTCGATTGCGGCTTTACGTCATATGTGGCGCAAAGATATGAAAATTGTCACGCTGACCAATATTCCCCTGGGTGGTCCAACAATTGCCGAAAGAGTTACGCGGGATATCGCCAAAGAGTTCAATAAAGAGTATGGAATCGATTTTGTAAATCTCGGTTATAAGGCAAACTATGTGGCGGTGATGCATGGGCTGGCTAGTTCAATTGAATCGATTTTCCCGACTGATTATTCCGGGACACCGCTGGCCGAACTGCCACTGATGGATCAGGTAAAATCGTACAAAGACATTAAATTTCTATATTGTGTCGCTGATAATGCTACAGTCGATTACTGGATATCAATTGTTAATGCCCAGTACGGTGTCCCGGTTGGTTCCGGAGTCACCGCAGTAATGGCGCCGAAGATGTATTCGTTTCTTGAATCGGGTCAGATGACCGGTCTTTTGGGAGGCATGAAAGGCGCGGCCGAATATGAAAAGTTGATTGGTATTCCTGGTACTGCCACCATCGGGATGGATGCGCAATCGATGGCGCATTTATTAATTATATTCCTTGTGATAGTTGGAAATCTTGGATTTTTCATGAAACGCCGCAAAGCGAAGGATGCAAAGATTTAAATGGAGAGCTATAGCTTTATAGAACATTTTCAGATATGGTTGCGGGCCTATCTGATTTTATCGCTGTTCTCCTTCATGTACAAGGATAACAAGGTTTATAAGTTATCTGAGCATGTTTTTGCCGGTCTGTCGGCGGGGTATTATGTCGGACTTATCTGGCAAAC
>JAQBFG010000047.1:0-10287 GCA_032123495.1 Candidatus Zixiibacteriota bacterium
CGGCGAGACAATTGATGCAAGGCCGATTATTTTATTACTAACAGATAGTCTTAATGTCGATGGAAATATAAGTTTTGGTCTATTATTTAACGGGAATATTGATCATCCGATTTTAAATTTTGATAGTCGCTTTATCAACCCGGCGATTGGTGATATAAGTCTGGATTCTGTGATAACTCAAATCAATCTGATTGACGATACTTTTAGGCTGAATAAACTAAATATTTTCGGATTGGGACAACTTTTGCAGGTTGAAGCCTTTTCTGAGATAAAACCTGATACGAGCCAAATATATAAAATCACTACTGACTGTCGAACAGGCGGCCGCATATATGGAGAAAATTTCGATTTAAAAATTATCAATCCGTTTATTTCTCCGCAATATAAAGTTTTAGGCAATGGCACTATTGAATTAGAATGGGACGGTTTAATTTCCTCCCCAAAAATTGATGGAAGGCTAATATTAAATAGCGGCTATCTCTCTTTAGGACCAGAGTTTCAGCCTATTAAAGATATCAATTTAAATTCAATTATTAACGACTCAATGCTGACAATAAATCAACTTACCGGCCAATTAGGGCAGTATCCATTTGATATTAACGGCAGTTTTCTTTTTTCAAACCATAAATATATTAAATCCGATGTTGTGGCAAATTTTACCGATTACGGAATTATTCGATCATCAGGTGTTGTATCTGAAGAGTTATTTAATCAATCAATCTTCATTGATAGTCTGGACCTTTCCGTATTCAAATCAATGACGCCTCAAATATCCGATTTAGGCGGCTTAGCAGATTGTAGTATGACCTTTCAGGGCGATATTAATGACCCTCAAATTGATGGATATCTAAATGTCAGGCAATTGGCCTTCAAATCAAAATATGTTCCCTCGAAATTTGAAAACGGAAGTATAGGAATCAAATTTAATAATGATAAAGTCAGCATTGATTCAATTCATGCAAAAGTCGGTGGCGGACAAGTTTTCATCAGCGGTAATCTTACTCATGACCTCGCCAAAATAACCAATATTGATCTTTTAATTGGCTTCGATAGTATCAAATTGGACCAACCCAAAGAATATCTGGCAAATGTGAAATCTATTAAACTGCGATATACAAAACCAAATGAAAATTATTTGCTTGATGGTGACATCGAACTTGGTGAATGCCGCTTCCTGTCAGGTCTGAAACCGCAGTCTATTTTGCCCTGGGCACAATCTGTTGAACAAACTGAATTTGAGCTGCCTGAAATCTTAATGCAAACCAAAATGAATATTCGAATACGTGAAAGTAATAATCTGTGGATCGACAATAATCTTGGAAAACTACGACTCCACGCTGAATTGGGAGTTATCGGAACCGTCTATAAACCGAACTTTTCGGGTAAGGTCAGTCTTGATGAAGGGTACTTATTGTATCTTGACCGGAAATTTCTAATTCAAAAGGGCGACATTTATTTTTATGATCCGGTCAGGTTTAATCCCGATATAAATATGTCAGCCAATGCGAGTGTGACCAGCTATCAGGGTATGCAGGCGATACCGTACACGGTTACATTTTCTGCAAAGGGGTTACTTGAGGAATTACAGGTCGATTTATACTCCGACCCGCCTCTTGAGAAATCTGATATTATTTCGCTGCTAACATTCGGAAGCACCCGCGGTCAACTGGCCGGCAAAGATGCTGATTCAAAGGGAGTTTTGAAAGAAAGGGCACAGATGCTGACCAGCAAAAGCATTTCGAATTATCTCTCCCGAAAGACCGGTTCATTTTTGGGACTGGATGAAATGACCGTTGAGGGTAACCTGTTTCAGATAAATCAAAACGGCGGACCACAAATCACAGCATCAAAAAATATTACCAAAAGCGTAAAATTGACTTATTCGACAACTGTCGGACACTTAAATGATCAAAGTATTCGTCTTGATTATATGTTAACCAAGCATCATTCTTTGATGGGACAGACAGATCGTATGGGACGATCAGCCATTGATTTAAAATATTCACTACGGTTTAAATAATGCAAATGATAAAATACATAGCGGTCTTAATAATTTTTATAAACTGCATGCCTATTGTCGTTTATTCAAAAAGCGCAAAAATCAAAGTTCACCAATTATCTTTTGAAGGTAATAATGCTTTTCCTGATGAAAGATTAGAGCGGCTAATGCTGACTCGCAACTCTCATTTTTTGGCAAATTCGTATTACTACCCGGAAGTTTTCAGCGATGATCTCGACAATCTGATAATTTTTTATCAGCAGAACGGCTATCTCGACGCCAAAATTTCAGATTATAATGTGAATATTGATTCAATAAATACCTCCTGCAAAATAAAGGTATTTATCGATGAAGGGCCTCTTACTTCTGTCGGTGGAATAGCTGTCTTTGGCAACAATGTTTTTGGAGACTCAATTCTTCTGGCCAAGGTAAAACTCGAAAAAAACGGACCTTTTAAACGCAATCTTATTCAGGAAGGTCAGATTGAAATTTTATCGCATTACGCTGAAAATGGGTATCTCGATGCATCTGTCAAACCTGATATTAAGATCAATACTGAAACCCATACCGGATATGTCGATTATGTGATAACTGAGAATCCACAGTATTCAATTGGAAATATCACCATTGAAGGTCTCAACAAAACAAAACCCCGGGTAGTACAAAGAGAACTTCTTTTTAACCGGGGTGATACGATCCAATATTCCAGGCTGCTGGAATCACAAAAGCAATTATATTTGACCGGTCTGTTTCAATCGGTTTTTATTCGCCCGGAAGCATCGCGCGATGGCATTGCTACTTCAAAAGATATTTTAATTGAGCTAAAAGAAAATTTATCCGGAGAGTTTAATTTTACGGTTGGTTATGGTTCGGAAAACAGGGCCCGAACCCGCCTGGAAATTAATAATAATAATTTGGCCGGGACAGCCCGCAAAGCGGGAATTGCTGTGCAGGCAAGTTTTTTACGCCGAGCTATTGAAGCATCCTTTACCGAACCGAGGTTATTGAAAACCAGGTGGAGATTCGATATTAACTCTATGTTTGAATTCGTTGAACAACCCGGTTTTGATGTCAGTCGTTTATTTTCGCGGTTGACGATTGGCCGCCCGTTGAGCAAATATACATATTTCAATATGTCATTTCGCTTTGAAGATGCCAAACTCAGACATATTGAAGTAATCGATACCTTAAAAAATTTCGATCCCAAAGTGAGAAGTTTTACATTATCAATATCTCATGATAGCCGTGATAATTATTTTGATCCCAGGCGTGGAATATTTCTGGAATGGACCAATGAGTTTGCCGGAGCTTTTCTCAATGGAAACAATAGTTTTGCTCGTTCAAAGATAATTTCTAAATACTTTTATGAAATAAATAATAAAACCATTGTCGCCAGTGCCTTTGAAATCGGATGGATTGGTCACCTGGGTTCTTTTGAAGAAATTCCTTTAAGTGAGCGTTTTTATACCGGCGGGACCAGTTCGATTCGCGGTTTTAAATACCAATTGGTAGGACCACTTGATCAAAATGAAAATCCGATTGGTGGCAAACTAAAGGTAGTTTGGAATATATTGGAAATAAGAAGAGCATTATATAAGCTTTTCAGCGGAGTGCTCTTTATCGATGCCGGAAATGTATGGTCAAAAGTTAAAGATTTCAATATCAGTGGTTTTAGAATATCTTCCGGTGTCGGTTTACGTCTTGGTTCGCCAATAGGCATCCTTAGACTTGACTATGGAATCAATATTGATAGACGTGGAAACGAGCCGCGAAGTATTTTGCATTTTAATATGGGACACACTTTTTAACCGTTATTCGAAACGGAGGTAAATATGAACTGGGATGAGATTACCAATCAAGTTGTTGAGTTTTTGGTGACCAAAGGAATCAAAATTGGGATTATAGTTATATTATCTTTCATTGCAATCAAATTGGCAAAAGTTCTCTCCATAAGAATGATTCGGATAGTCCAGAAGGAAAAAGAAGACGGCGAAGTTGCAAAAAGAGTCGAAACGCTGGGCTCTTTACTTGGCTATATAATCGTAATATCTATAATCTCGATATCTTTTATAATGATTTTGGGGGAACTCGGCATTGAGATCGGCCCACTTCTGGCCGCCGCAGGTATTGTTGGACTGGCCATTGGTTTTGGTTCACAACGACTCGTCGAAGATATTATTAGCGGTTTTTTTCTCTTGATGGAGGATCAGATAAGAGTTGGCGACTATGTCCAGACGGCAGGAAAGAGCGGTATCGTAGAGAAGGTTAATTTAAAATTGACCGTACTGCGCGATATGGAAGGTAATGTGCATTTTATAAGAAACGGTCAAATTGATATCGTTACCAATATGACCAAAGATTTTTCAAGGTATATGTTTGAAATTGGGGTAGCATATCGTGAGAATGTTGATGAAGTAATGCAGGTTATGAGAGATGTTGATGAGGATCTCCGAAATGATGCCAAATTTGGCGAGCTCATTTTGGAACCGATTGATATTATGGGATTGGATCGTTTTGACGATTCAGCTCTTATTATTAAAGCCCGAACAAAAACAATTCCTATGAAGCAATGGAAAGTTGCTCGTGAGTTTAATCGACGGCTTAAAATAAGATTTGATGAATTGGGTATTGAGATTCCATTCCCGCATGTCACGCTCTATGCCGGACAGGATAAAAATGGCCAAGCGCCACCAATGCACATCGTTACAGATTCAACTGAAAAAGGCTCTCTCTAATTTGGGTTTGTGATAAAATGAATAAACAGAAGTTGACATTGTTAAATCTTTTCTCCAGAAGCTGGCTTAATCTCCGTTATTACTTGCTCGGTCTTTATAGGAGACTTGATAAACATCATGCTTTTCTCATGTCGGGAGGGCTGGCCTTTTCTCTCTTTACCTGCTCCATACCTTTTTCCTTTGTGTTATTGGCAATATTAAGCAATCTGTTTGCTCGTCCGGAAGTTGAAGCGGAGATTTTTGCACTGATCGACCGTCTTGTCCCTTATGCAAATCAGGCGGCCCAAATCAAGGAAATATTGGCAGATCGTTTTGAGTTGATATCCTCTGTCTTTGAATATGCAGGAATTATCGGTATATTGGCTCTTTTTATTGCTGCCACCGGTCTTTTCAGCAGTATGAGAACCATTCTTAATACTATCTTCCGAACCAAAAATGTAGAATCAGTGCTGGTTGGCAAACTCTGGGATTTTGTTCTTGTTATTATTATTCTTGTTATTACGGTCATATTAATGGTTGCCATTCCGGCTCTTGAAGGCGGTTTTGAAATATTAAATAAGGTAAACCTGCTTGAGCAGTTTTCAATTTCTGGCCTGGACACGATAATATTCAATCTCTTTTCTCTCTTATTGCTGATAATCGTTTTTTCTGCCATATTCTGGCTGGTACCGGTTTATAAGCCGGCCTGGCGAGCAGTTTTTGTTGGCGCCATGGTTTCATCGCTTCTTTGGATGATAGCCAAGGAACTTTTTGGATACTACATCAGTTATGCCGCGACGCTCAAACATATTTATGGAGTTTATACGTTTGTAGTAATATCAGCCTTTTGGATTTATTACTCAGCTTTGATTCTAATAATCGGTGCAGAATTCGGACAGCTATATGACGAAAAACACAAAAAATGAATATATTTCAGTAAATCATAAAATAGCTTAGGGGGACCTATTATGAATATTCCCTTTCCAATAAGCGTTTACGATATATTTGACGTTGCCTTGGTATCTGTCCTTCTTTATGGAGTTTACCTATTATTTAGTAAATCAAGGGCAGCCAGAGTTTTATCTGGATTAACAATGGTTGGCATTCTATATCTAATTGCGCTGCAGTTTGATTTGCGGCTTACCGTTACAATTCTGCAGGCGTTCTTTGCCGTGATTATAATAGCCATGATAATAATTTTTCAGGATGAGATTAGACGTTTGTTCGAAAGAATTGGCAACCGTAATTGGTTTGGCAAGAAGGGAAATTGGAAGAGCGGCAAAATTTCTACCAATGAAAGACGAATACAGATACTTGTCGATACTGCAACTGATTTAGCCGAACAGAAAGTAGGTGCACTAATGGTAATTGAAGGTATCGACAAAATAGACTCTCTGCTATCTGGAGGAATACCATTAAATGGCAAAATCAGCGAGTCAATAATTAAGAGTATTTTTGATCCCCATTCACAGGGTCACGATGGGGCGATTATAATCTCGAACGATTTAATATCGCGATTTGCCTGTCATCTTCCGCTATCGACTGAGTCAGCTAAGATTACAGAGTTTGGAACTCGTCATGCCGCCGGTTTGGGAATCACGGAACATTGCGATGCTCTCAGTATTATAATTTCTGAGGAAAGAGGTGCCGTGGCCATTGCCAAAGATGGCGACATAACAGTATTGGATAATCCAACTAAATTATTGGACACATTACGTGATTTCTATAAATCGGTTCAAAGCGAAACGAGGATTGGTTGGACAAGGAGCCTATTTACCAAAAATCTATTACCCAAATTTATATCTATTGGATTGTCTATAATTTTATGGATTCTCATAGTCCTACAGCCATCCAGTAATTGATTCATTGGCAAATTCATTTAAAAAAGTAAATATTAATAATCAAAGAATAATATTAATTACTTTTGCCTGGTTTTATGCTGACGATTCCATGCAATAATCTTCCGAGGATATCGGCCCCGGTTATAATTTTTTTTTCATGGCCCCATATCAGAATAATATCTTTATCAATAACCACGTCTTCAGGGAAATCTGGTTCGACATGCAAGCGAGCGACTACTTTGCCCAATTCCAAAGATCTTTCACGGACGATTATCGGCCGGTGGCAAAATTTTAGTGGATTAAAAGTATCCCAATGAAAAAGAGCATGTCTTAAGAATCCGTCAGCATCAAGCACCATATATGGTTTGTTCAATTGATTTACCAGCACCACCCATTTTTCACCGGATAGATTGATACTTTTTAACAGGTCATTATCAGGAGATTCAGTAATTTCAGGAAATTGAGGTAAACCCCTTTTCGATGGGACGTGCAAAATGCTTTCAGGGTTTATAATTTCACCTTCCTGAGAAACCGATAGATCGTCAAAAACTAAAAAATTCAGAGCGCCAACGCCTTCGATTTTATCGATATCAGATTCAGGCGATGCAATATGTCTTTTTATGACCTCTCTAAATGATTTTTCCTGGAAATATCTTATTCCTTCCTGACCGAGCCATAGATCGAGAATTTTCGAAGACGGTTTTGCGAGAGGGTACAGAATAATTTGATATATCCTGAAAACCGGAGCCAGCAATGCTGACATTTTTATGGCATTACGGGAAAAATATCCCTGAGGCAGAATTTCACCAAAAAAAGTAATAAAAAAGGTCGAAAAGATAAATGCATATAAACCTATCATAATCGAATTCGATAAAATTGCCAGCAGAGTATTGAAAGCGACATTTCCCCACAAAATGGTGGTTAGCGCGAAATTTGAATTCTCTCGCAATTTCAATACTTTAATTGCCTTTTTATTCCCGATTGATGCTTCGGTTTCAAGTCGTAGTCTGCTAATACCAAATAACGCAATGTTCAGTCCGGAAAAGGTCGCGGACTGGGTTAAACAAAATCCAATTCCAATCCAGGTAATTATTTCAGTGGACATATTTATTCTCCTTGAATCAATTTATTTTAAACAATATATTACATTTTCAGCGGCAAAAGGAGTAAAAATTAATTTGAACATGTATCAAAACAATCCATCATATAATCGTCCGATATTAAAATTGACCAGACCATTTCTCAAATTTATACATATCGAATCGTCCAGTGGAATTCTGCTGGCTGCCTGTACTATTATAGCATTAGTTCTGGCTAATACAGAATTTAATTATATTTATGCTCAATTCTGGCAATATAACTTAAAAATTTCCTTCGCCAATTTTTCTCTTTCATATCCACTGTGGTATTGGATCAATGATGGCTTAATGACCATATTCTTTTTCGTCATTGGATTGGAAATAAAGCGTGAGTTGGTGTTGGGAGAACTACGAGATCGCCGCAGAGTAATTTTGCCGGTATTCGCCGCAATATTCGGAGCCTTGATACCGGCGCTAATATTTTTCCTGATTCAACGAGGAAATCCGGGGGTAAATGGGTGGGCAATACCAATGGCCACCGATATTGCATTTGTCGTTGGTGCGATCACCATTCTTGGAAAAAAAATACCTCGTGGATTGAAAGTGTTTCTTTTGTCGTTGGCCATAATCGACGATATAATTGCCATCGGCGTTATTGCAATATTTTACTCCGGTAATATTGAGATCTATGCACTATCGCTGGCCATAATTGGAATAGTCCTGATGTTTATCATGAATAAGGCGGGAATAAGAAATGTTTGGCTTTATGTTTTGGTTGGCGCCGGAGTGTGGCTGGCTGCTCTGAAATCAGGAATTCACCCGACCATCGCGGGAGTTGCTATGGGTTTACTGGCTCCAGCAACCGCTTTAATATCAAAAGAAAAGTTAATATCTTTTATGAAATCAGCAGGTTCCCAAATTAGTGATGTGGATAAGGAAGGTATCAAAATCAAATATCGAGAAATTCTTGAACAATCAGAATTTAATTCAAGAGAGGCAATTTCGCCATTGGAGAGAATTGAAGTTGCTCTCCATCCATGGGTTGCATTTGTAATAATGCCTATTTTTGCTCTGGCAAATGCAGCCGTTCCTATTGATGTTGGGCAGATTAGCAGTTCGCTGATGATTGCTGTTGCCTTCGGATTGGTATTTGGTAAACCAATAGGAATTTTCCTTATAAGTTATATTGTAGTCAAACTTAAAATTGCTGATCTGCCCCGGGATGTTAATTGGACCATGATGTTGGGAGCGGGATGTCTGGCAGGGATTGGTTTTACAATGTCACTATTTATTGCCTCGTTGAGTCTTACCGGCGAATTATTAAATGTTGCCAAAACCGGAATTATAATAGGATCCTTCATAAGTTTGTGCCTTGGACTGCTCCTTTTATCACTCAAGCGGCATGAATAACCAATCAACTAATTTGAAAACAAAAATAGTCCAAATAAAAACATCATAAAGTGCGGTGATTGCGATTGTAAGGTCTTGGGCGAGCTTAAAAATAAAAAGTATATCTATGACCATTGCACTTACTCAAAAGGCCGTCATAAAAGCGACAATGGCTATATTCGCCATCGTCCACGACTGCTGTCGGACAATGGCCCTTGCTATATCTCTGGTGAGCTGAAGAACTACTTGGCTGATAATGGACTTACACACACCCGTGGTCGACCGTATCATCCGATGACTCAAGGGAAGATTGAGCGATATCATCGGTCGATGAAAAACATCCTGTTGTTGGACAATTAATATTCACCGGATGATTTGAAATCTGAAATTGAAGCTTTTGGAGAGTATTATAATTATCAGAGATATCATGAATCTTTGGATAATGTCACTCCGGCCGATGTTTACACCGGCCGGCAATAAGAATATTGGAGGAAAGGAATCGTATTAAAGAAAGAACATTGAAACTGAGAAAACAAAAATATCAAAAAGAAATTGCCAAAGTGAAAACTATGTCTTAGATTTTACTATCAACCTGTCCGAATTATCTGAAGACATACAATCTCTAACAGTCGGCCCGATTATTTTATATTCATTTTTTTGGAGGCTCCCCAGAAGAATTTGCAGGCCATCAGATTCAAGAAAGAATTTTGGATAACCTTCCATAACCCCTATCTTGTGATAAATATCACAATGTTTTGTATCATACAAATATTACTAATGGCCATATTTGTCAAGTTTTTATTTACTTACAAAAAAAATGTATTGCTTTGCCATAGGTTTTCCCTGATTTATTAGTTATCAGATAAATTTAATTACTGAGATGAATCCAAAATCTGGATTTCATCAAAATAGGGAGCCATTAATATGGCAATTTTCTATAAGTCCTTGGCATATTAAAGTAATTGTAATTGGTGTCACTCGATAGTATACTGTGTAATTAAATAATATACGGTCGATAACTTAAGGGTGGATAAATCACTGAGAAATATCACTTACTATATAACAATTTTGATTTTACTTATATTTGGGAGAGTAAGTATAGCCTGTAACCCCCAAATATATTTCCTGTTCAGGAATGATGCTCAGGCGAAGCTTGATAGTTTGAACCAGATTAAATCGCAAAAAAATCTTGATAAGGCGATCCTTCTTCACAATCTCGCCTTTCATAAAGATAGAGAGGCCCGTATAAAGGCCGAAAATTTACT
>JAQBFG010000048.1:0-16996 GCA_032123495.1 Candidatus Zixiibacteriota bacterium
CCTTCGCTGTCTTTAGGGGGCGTACCAAAAATAGCTCCCGATCTCAGCGAGAAACTCAGCGATGGAAGAAAATCGGTCCGGGTTTCCTTATCAATATCATCGGTATGCTTAAACTCTCCACTCATTGATATATTACCAAACTGTTTGGAAAATGATAACTGGCTGGTCAGACTTCTGTTAAGACGGTCATCCTGATCGTTAGAATAATCGGTGTAATAACTTTTATCAGAGATAAAATTTCCGTTGGCTCGAATGCTGAAAGTCGGTGATATGGTTTGCGAATGATTAAACTTAAGGCTCCACCGTTTTCTTTTAAACTGATTATAGCCGTTGAAATACGATTCATTATTAAGTGTACCTGAAATACTTCCAGAAAACTTATACCGGACATTATACTTAAGAGCGGCATTATAACTTATCCCATACTCTTCATTATAATCAAACGAGGCGAGCGCATCCCAATATTCCGAAGCGGCCCAATAGTAACCGACATTTCTTATAAATCGTCCGCCCCGATTAAAATTACCAAATTTGAATGGCAGAATCCCTGAATGCCGCCCTTTTTTTAACGGAAATATATAATATGGCAATGGAACCGGTGGGAAAGGTATCTTTCCTATAAACATTACAATAGGGCGCGCCATTGCCCGGTCATCTTTTATAATCTTCATCTTATATGACCAAAAATGAAAATGTGGTGGATCCTGATCGCAAGATGTATAAATAGCGTTTTTCACATAAAAGACATCATCTTCCTCTCGAAACAGTTCTTTCCCCCTATAATAGGCATCCTGAAATTCGGAACGGGAATGCCAGATCATCCCTTTTTCAGTATCCATCGAATATTCAAGATAGGAACCAAGTAATTCCTCCGTTCCATCTTTTAGCAAAACCGGAATATAAGTTTCAGTACTATCATTAAACAATGTCGTGTCATCGTAGGCAGTAACGACTTGATTAGCCGTGTTATAGTTTATTGTTGCGGCCGTTAGAGATACTTTGGCATCATTTACCGACGCATTACTAATCAAGCTGATAGTTGAATCTTCAGGTAAATAGAAGATAGAATCAGAGGCGTACGATACCGTGTCCTCAATATAATACTGACCGGAATCGTTATACTTATACTCACCCATCAGATACTGACCTTCGGCACCACCAATAACTTCAATTGAGTTTAGCTCTTCATGTTTAAGAAACATCCTGATGATATCGCCGGAAATATGATTCTCTTCTATATTAGTACTATCCAAAGTGGCAGGATTATAATATGAATAAGCCTGCCCGGCCGCCCTGATATTATCAAGAACTCCATACTCAAAATTAAATTCAATCTCTTTTGCCTTAAGGTCTGATAAATCGTATTGGGTTGAATCCTCTTTAGACTGTTCCTTAAAATGCCCTTCGGCATTACCCTGGGCAAAAAGTCTGTTTAACTGCTTCTCGTCTGAAAAAAATATAAGTGTATCACCTATTATTTCTGATTCCCGCCGTTTGGCAACCGCCGATCCCAGTAGAACCAGTATATTTTTATCTGAATATATTATCGCCCGCTCGGATTTGGCATCGGTTTCCATTTGCTTAATTATCACATTGCCATCAGCATAGCCGATTTCGCTTTCAGATTCAAAAGAGATAAAATCGGCATTAATATTCACCAGGCGACTTGTATCAGGATAATTCAAAGTAAGCATCGGTCGCCCGCGCATCCTAAACAGGCTTGAATCACGGCTGAAATATGCATTAGGACCGACCGCTTTGATCGAGTCTTTTTCAGAGATGATAACGACCTCATCACCGGTAGCATAAGAAAGCTGGCTGATAATATTATAGTCTACCTGATCGGCGGTCAATTTATACAAGGAATCCTGAATTAAGACATTTCCTTTCAGGACGATTGTCTCCCCTTTTATCCAGATTGCCGAATCGGCAAAAAGTTTCCCGCCCCCATGAGAGAAACGGGTTGAGCCGGTAATATAAATAGTATCTTTTTCAAGGCCGCGAACGATCTCAAAAAAATCAGAATACTCCAGATTGATTGGAAGCTCATCGCCTCCAAAACAAACAGAGATCAATAGCAGCCAGACAAGAAAAGATTTTTTAAGCAGATTTCTCAAAACTATTCTCGACCAAATTCCTTTTTTATAATCTCAGTAAATTTTCCTAATTTAGATTCCATATCTCCAGCCGGTATTCCACCGACCTGTGCAATAGCCGGGTTGCCGCCACCACGACCGCCAAAGTTCTCAATAAAAAGTTTGGTTAAAGACGAGGCATCCTTATCTATTCCGATGGAAACAGAAATAATCAGTTTATCATCAACAGAAAACAACACAATCGAATTAAACTCCTTTGTTACACTCAGAGCGATATCTTTTAAATTTTTAAAATCATAATTGATATAAATTTTAGAAATTATTTTTACTCCGGCAATCTCAATCGCATCTTCTTTGAGTTTCTGTAACTGATAAGGAAAAATCTCTTTTTGAAGACGACCGATTTCCATTTTTAGATCATAATTATAATCGGCTAGTTTACTCACCGCATTTTCAAGATTATCAAAATGACAGGTGAATCGGTTGGACAAACTTTCAATAACTTTGTTTTTTAGATAATAATCTCTGGTTGCCTCTAACCCACACAAGAAAGTAATTCTCGTATTTTTTCTAATCTTCTCAATACCGATAATTTTTAGCAGACCGATTTCACCTGTAGAAGTACAATGTGTCCCCCCACAAGCAGTAAGTTCAAAATCACCAATACCGACTAATCTGAATTTGCCTTGACGATCCGGAATCCGACGCACGCCCAACTCGGCCAGTTTTTCATGTTCACTAAATGATATATTTACCGAAAGATTCTGCATGATGATCTCATTGGTTTTTTCCTCGGCCTCCCTTAGATTCTCTTCGGTAAGATTAAGAGTCGACAATTCAATTGTTGACTCAGTTTCACCCAGATGAGCACCTACCGTATCGGCCAAGGCCACTCTTAATAATGCCTGTGACAGAATATGTTGCGCGGTATGTTTTCTCATATTGGATATTCTGCGTTTTTTATCAATCTCGCCACAAACTTTTTGGCCAATTTCGGCATCCCAGTGTTCGCAGTGATGAACAATATCATTATTGTCGTTGGCGAAAACTCCGATCACTTTTTTATTATCAAGTGTACCGCAATCAAAATTCTGCCCACCCGATTCAGGATAAAAAGCAGTCCGGTCCAATATTATTTCAAAATAAGAATCTTTTTGAGTAATAGATTTGACTACCGCCTCAAATTCAAACAGATATGAATTATTATAATAAAGTCTCTCACTCATTTTTATATACCAACCTCTGTTCTATCTTACAATTAATGAAAACAGATAGTTGCATCGACTACTTTTTTTTATAATTATAAATCCAGCGTTACCTGCTTTGGCAAAAATCTTCCCTGATTTTTTGATCTGAATTCATTTCCAAAACTGATAAGATACCAGAGTTTCTGTCCGCTTCTGGCAAATGAGCAAGTCTGCAATAAAACAACTTCTATCATAATACCGATCAATCCGCCGATTGATCCGATGACCACTAAAGATAACCACTCTGCCACTAACCAGATAATTAAAAATGGAATATAAGTAATCAGATAAATAACCAGAAGTTTTTTAAGCGATGGTTTAAAATAACCGGAGGCAATCGTTAAAATCTCACGAAACGGTTTGTCCGGATACGCGGCAGCAGCAGCTCTGGCGCAGTCAGAGAAGATAGATGCGGCCAGAATAATCAATCCCAAAACCAATAATTTGAAGCCGGTCATTATCACTACCGGCATTCCAACCAGATGTCCCGAGGCCATTCCGATTATATTCACAAAAAACATTCCGGCAAAAAGAAGAAGGATATAAACAAAAATCATCAATACGGCGATTTTAATATGAACATTGAACCCGAGCCCGCATTCTGCATAAAATGTCCGCCAGTCTATTTTCTCAAACTGCCCCGAAACAAAGAGGTAATATAATCCACCATTAAGGAACTGTATTATTGCTGCATAAATAACCGCTCCAATAAAAACAAAAATAAGGTATTGAGGAAATATTTCACCCCGGCCAAAAAACATCTCTGATAATACCGAGAAATCCCAACTGTCTACCAACGATTTTGAAAAAAGCGACGATGACAGCACACCGTTATTAACAAGATAAAACGGAACTACAAGCAGTAATGAAAGTCCCGCCTTGAGAAAGAACAAACCAAACCAGAGGTCTTTTATTTTTAATAAGCGGCTAATCTGTTTGACCGTATCAATCATCTATATTCCACCGACAAAACTTAGCAAAGATTCTATCAAAAACATAATCCCAGCAGAAAGTCTGAACCCGGGACGATTGTCTGGATTAACTAGAACTGAATTATTTATCAAGTTGGCATCAATGGCCCATTTATTGTTTGGATCAACAAGAATGGAAACAGCCGGATAAGGAGCAATTTGAACGATCTCCTCGGTACTATACTGCGGCTGCCATTTAAAATCGAGACTGTCACCATTAGACAAATACAGGCGGTACTCTATTGGATAATTCACTGTTACCGATTGATGCAAAACAAAACTTATTTCAGTGTTGGTCGAATCAAAGCGATGATTTGATAGATCGGAAACCGAAAAATCAATTGTTTTCGGATCATCTATTAGAATATCATAAATGGCGGCCAGACTGTCTCCAGCTGTTTCAACAAAAACATCTCTAAAATCATCCGGAATTGGATGTGCAAATTTGAATTTTTCAAAGTAAGTTTTCCAGAAAACCTGTGATAAAGAATCGCCCAGTAAATTATCTATTGTCTCAATAACAAGAGCACCCCGATCATAGACAGTACTAAAATAGCTTTCCCCCTGATAATATGAATAGCTCGGCTGGTTGATCGATGATTGTCCCATAAACAGGGTAATATTCAAACGGTTCATATCCCGCATCGTAGTTTTTAAACCGGCGAGATCAAAAAGATTGGACGAGTCGCCCCAATAATGCTCCAATATTTTTAGTGTAAAGAAATTTGTAACAGATTCATCGAGCCAGGGATGTTCCACCTGATTAGAGCCTACCATACTGTAAAACCATTGATGAACCACTTCATGTATGGTCAACATATCATACGCATTTGATAGTGCCGGAGCGCCGCGTGGAGTACTGAGAGAAATTAGTGCCGGAAATTCTATTCCGCCCGAAAAGCCGATATCTGAAAAAACTATATTTAAACTGTTATAAGCATAGTCACCAACATACTCCGTCATATATTCTATTGAGTTCTCCGCCGCTTGTCTGATCTTCTGTTTGATCGGATATTCATAATCGCGGTAATATATTCTGAGCGTGTCTGTACCTATAATTGATTCTTCGGTAAGATAATCAACATCTATCGCAAGTGCAAAATCAAGCGCCGGTCCAAATAAGAACGAATGCTCGGTGGTGCTCTCGCTCTCTCTTGAATTTATCAGCGACGACCCGGGGCCAACCACCATTAAATTAGACGGAACCAAAACTTTGACGTCATAGACAAAGTAATCACTGACCAATTCTGAATTTCTTCCATAATATGGTTGATACCATTTTTGATTCTCTATCAGCACTGCTGGTGTCGGAAACCAGCCATCTAGAAGATAGTTACTCCCTAAATAAGATAATCTGTCGCCCGATTCAGGCACAATTGTTTTAAAGTACAGCTTGATCTCTGACGGCTGCCTGGTATGGTAAGCATTCAGAGGAACAATCCCCTGTGTATATTCAATCGAATAATTGTCGCCAATATTTTTATCATCCAGCAATATCGAATCAATTGCCATACTACCCCATTTTTTTGAATTGATCAGCCGGTCGCGTAACCCTGATTTATCATCAAGATAAGGAGTATCCGCCGAGAAATAGACATTGGGGAATAACTGAAACTCAAAGGTTGGCAGTTCAGGATTAGTCGGCAATTTATATTCGACAATACCACTTACTTGTTTTAGAGTGGTATCAAGTTCGGCAGTGACTTTTAGAGTATCAAATGCAGATGCATTGAAAATAAACAGAAACGAAATAAAAAATATTGCGGCTGTTTTAGGCAACATCATTTACCAGAGAACCAATCCCCTCAATCCGAACTTCTATGCGGTCACCCGGCTGCATCGGGCTGATCCCGGCCGGTGTTCCGGTTAATATCAGATCGCCCGGATTAAGAGTCATCACTTTTGATATAAATGAAATCAAAAACGGCACCGGAAATATCATCATTGAAGTTCTCGCCGATTGTTTCAGATCACCATTGAGATATGATTCAATAGACAGATCACGATAAGCGAGATTGTTTATGATCCACGGTCCAACCGGACAGAAGCTGTTAAAACCTTTTCCCCGTGTCCACTGTCCATCACTTTTTTGTAGATCGCGGGCGGTCACATCATTGGCACAGGTAAGGCCGAAAATATAATCCTCAGCCTCCACCTCGGCAACCTGATGACATCTTCGACCAATAACAATGCCAAGTTCAGCTTCGTAATCAACCCTGTTTGACATCTCAGGATAGATTATTTTTTCTCCGGGACCGATTAACGCCGAGGGTGGTTTTAAAAACAGAACCGGCGATTTCGGAACTTCGGTGGCCGATTGTGATTCTTTCACATGATCTTTATAATTTAAACCGACACAGACAATTTTACTTGGTTCCACCGGAGCCAATAATATTATCTGCGAAAGACTGAAATAATTTCCGGTTCGGTCAAAGCCAAGCGCCGGGTTGCCCGTTATTTCGGCGATACCGTTTTCTTCAAATATTCCCCAGCCAATTTTCTCGGCTGTTTTATATCTAATAAATCGTTCCATCTTCTTACCTGTTACGTCGTTAGTCAAATAAACCAATCAATTTAAGTTACGGGCAGTGCCAGCCAAAGTCAAGTTTATAAAATTTTAGATCTTTTTCTCTTTCCACTTACCTCTTCTGAACCAGAACAACAATACTACCGCTTTAAATAGTGATGTGATTGTTAATGACCACCAGACCCCATTTATCCCGATGTCGAGAACAAAACAGAAATAATAAGCCAGCGGCAGTCTCGCCAATGATCCGGGAATCGATACAATCATCGGCGGCATAGTATCACCTGCCCCTGAGAATGAACCCTCAAGAATAATTTCGATACCCATAAAAACTTGTGACAGGCCAAGTATTATCAAATAATCCGCCGCTATTTTTATTACGGCAGGATCAGAAGAAAACAGTCCAGCAATCGATTCCGGGATTGCAATAAATAGAATTGATACAATGGATGTTTCCAATATAACTAATTTCATCGTTCCCCAGGCGCATTTGGCAGCTCTTTCCGGTTTTCCAGCGCCAAGATTCTGCCCGACCATTGTGGCGGCAGCCATAGAAAATCCAAAAGCGATCAGAAATGATGCCGATTCCATTCGATTTCCGAGCCCCATGGCGGCACCGGCCGCATCGCCGTAATGATGAACAATTTGAATTATAAACCAGTAAACAATAATAAATGTAATATTCTGCACGGATACCGGAAGACCGATCCTGAATATTTTGAACATCATCGAAAGGTCAACATGAGTTCGATACCAGCGACCAAGCGAAAATTCTAATTTCCCTTTAAATATAAGGATAAGCAGAATTAAGAAAGTACAAATAACTGCAATAATAGTAGCCATCGCTGCCCCTGCGATACCATACGCCGGAATTGGGCCCCATCCAAATATAAGCAAGGGATCAAGACCTATATTAATAACCGTTCCGGCTGCAAAAGCAATTGTCGGTGACTTTGTATTTCCCGATGCCCTGAAAATCGATCCGAGAGCATCATTGATAAAAAATATTGATATCCCGGCGAAAAATATTCGAAGGTAAGATACGCCCAACTCAATAACAGTCGGGCTCGCTTTCATAAATTTTAGAATATATGGAGTCGCCACGACCCCGATAATGGAAAAGATTAGTCCAATTCCGACCGCCATTTGAATCCCTTGCCCTGAAACATACATCGCTTTTGCTTTGTCATCGGCACCAATAGCGCGTGATACCAAAGCCGTTAGACCAGTCACAATAATGGTTATGGTCGCAAATAAAATCCAGGTGGTGATAATTGACGATGTCAGCGCATCCTGTTCGGCGGTACCCAAAAATCCTACCCAAAAATAATCGGTGATCGTCAGTGCAAATTCCAAAAACATCGCCGCCACCACCGGCCAGGCAAGTCTGAATATTGTCGAATAGATAGGTCCTTCGGTGATATGTTCAACTTTGGCCATATAATTATCTTTCGGAGTGTTTATAGCTGCAGTAAACTGGCAAAATATAATTCACATTTAAAATCAGGTCGACTTGGAAAGAAGTTGCTTATCATAGGCACTCTGCACCGCCTCAATTATTTCAGGATAATTATCTGCAATTATTTCAAAACCATTAAAAGTCGTTTTGACCGATTCAGATAGAATCAAAATATAAAATGCCAGCGCAATTTCCTTATTAACAAAGGGACCATATTTATCATCTTCATAATCTGACTTCCCTTCTATCACTAATCCATCTTCCAGGGCACCAGATTTAATACCAACATTTTTTAACATCAATGATATTTCATTAAACGGATTATTCTGCCAGATTCCATATTCGGCAATATCTCTTATAACGGTATTGTTGTTTCCAACCGCCGCGGCAATAGAAATATATGGAACCAATTCCATCAATGCGGCGGAAGTTCCGCCAGACAGCTTTCGTCCTTTTGCCTCACGACCGGTGATAGTAAGGTTATTTGTTGTGAAAGGTCCTTTTGATTTTTTATTACTTAATTCAACATCAGCGGCAAAACCTTTTAGGAACTTTATAAAGCGGCTCATGCTATCGTTGATATAAACATCCTCAACGGTTAAACTTTGCTTTTTCAAAATCGCCAATAATAAAAAAGCGGCCAAAGAATGATTATCAGATGGTATAATAATCTCACCACCTTCTATTTCCGAAGATTTCTTCAAATCAATTTTTCGTTTATAATTAAAATTCACGACCCGTATTTTCTTGCGTGGATCATTGGGATCAATAGTTATTTCTGACTTGGTTTCTTCACTTGATAGATTTCCACCAAAAACTATTATTAGGTTTTCAAAACCTGCATCAGAAGTGATTATTTCTTTAATAGAGATTGACTGCCCACAAGCAAGACTAAAAAGCAACAAGCTGTTTTTCAAATATGGCAAAGCATGTGAAAGTGTACACTCAATCGGTGATTCCGGACATGATCTGAAGTAGATCTGTCTGATTTCGGCCTTATGAAACAGATCAACACCATATTTACTAAACGTATCAACCAACAGATCAACCAAGTCAGAATTGATTGAATTTGCATATTTAAGTGAGCAACAGATATTCCTTCCAGCCAGATACCCAATTATTTGAGACAAAGGTACAGCACCGCCATCATATTCCAGTTCAGCACAGTCATCGATATGGATTGGCGAATCAGACTTTATAATAATCTCCGTGGCGCTGCGCTCTGAAATACAACCAATAGAGTTTAAAAACGATAAGGTAAAAGATGTGTCCTTGCTGCGATTATAATTACTGATACAAATATCTGTTTTAGCCAACAGACCAAGAATTAAAGCATACTGGGTTATATTATAATCTCCACCAAGTCTGATTTTCTCGGGAAGTTTTTTCAGCGGTTTAATAATCTCGTTCATTAATGATTCCTGTTATTTTACATTTCTTCTGGTGCTTCGATACCAAGAAGATAAAGTCCTTCGTTGATAACAATTCTAACAGCATTCACCAGCGCTATCCTTGCTTCGGTTAATTCGGCGTTGTCTGAGATGATCTTGTCAATTCTGCCATCGTTGTCTTTTCGCTGATACACCTTATTAAATGCCGAGGCCAATTCCTGTAAATAAGAACTTATCAGAAATGGCTCATTTAATTCTGATACCGACCAGACAATTTGCGGAAATTTGTAAAGAATATCTAAAACATGTGTCTCTTCTGCCTTATCCAGTAGCGAATAATCTACTCTGTTTGGAATTTCCCTGCCATAGTTACGGATCAAAGATGACAGCCGGGCATGGGTGTATTGCAGATATGGTCCTGATTCGCCGTCAAAGCTGAGGACCTGGTTCCAATCGAAATTAACATCCTTTTCCTTGCGAGTTGACAGGTCGGCATAAATCACCGCTCCAACCCCGATTTGCCGAGCCGTTTTGTCAAGCTCTTTAAGATCCGGATTTTTCTCTTTTATTTTTTCTTTGGCAAGTGCAATTGCCTTGTCAAGAACCTCATTAAGAAGAATAATATTTCCCTCACGAGTTGACATCATCTGATCCTTAAATTTGATCCATCCGAACTCAACATGCTTCAATCGTGGCGATAAACATTTTTCTTTTGGAGTTTTATTAACTTCATCAAGCAGTTCGATCACTTTAAAAAGTTGTCTAAAATGATCTCGTTGCGCCGAGCCGACAACATAAAGAGCCTTGACAAAATTAAATGTTTTCCACCGGTAAAATATCCCGGCCAAATCACGAGTAGCGTATAAAGTGGCCCCGTCCCCTTTTCTTAAAAGACAGGGCGGAAGATTATATTTTTCGAGATTGACAATCAATGCTTCCTGCGATATTTCCGTTAGTCCAGCTTTTTCGACTCTATCGATAGCCTGCTCCATCTTATCGTTATAAAATGACTCGCCGGTGAGATAATCGAATTTAACGCCAAGAAGTTCGTACGTTTCATTAAATGATACAAGCGAATACTCCTTGAATTTAGCCCAAAGGGTAGCCGCTTCCTGATCACCATCTTCGAGATCTTTGAAAGCTTCCCGCGCTTGTTCGGAAAGAATCGGATTAGTCTTCTCCTCTTTGTGAAATTTCACATACAGCTCAAAAAGCTTTTGTATCGGATTTTCTTTAAGTTCATCTTCGTTTCCCCAAAGCCTGAAAGCAACAATCAATTTACCAAACTGTGTTCCCCAGTCACCAAGATGATTTATTCCGACCGAATTATATCCGAGTTTTTTATAAACACGATAGAGCGAATTTCCGATAGCGGTCGAGCGAAGATGCCCAACCCCAAACGGTTTGGCTATATTAGGCGAGGAAAAATCAAAAATAACATTTCCGCCGCCGCCCAAATCAGATGAACCATATTTATTCTTTTTTTCAAGTATTTCGGTTAATGTATATTCAGCCAGCGTCCCGGTATCAATTCGGGCATTATTGAAACCGCCAGATGCAGAAAATGAAATAGATGAAATCTTCCGTTTCTCAAGCTGTGCCGTTTGTGCCTTAACCAGTGCCTGGTTGAGATTATTCGGATTTAAACCAGCCTGCTTGGCTATTTGAAAGAGCGCCAGGGCATACTGTCCCATCTCGGGATTTTTGGGAGTCTCCAGCATATTATATATCAATTCAAAATCTAGCGATGGTATTTTACTGCTGTCTATTTCAACATCCTGAAAAAGATTCACCAGCGCTTTGGCTGTGATCTTGGCTATCTCAGCTTTATACTTATCAATTATCATTCGTTTTCCTACTCAATCGATTTAAATGATATCTTTTTATTATCCTTTAATATCTTGAAAAAAACTCTGTCATGCCAGTTTTTTTCCTGTTCGACCATCAATTCGACATAAATCTTCTCAATTAGCCATTCCGAATCCAAATTATACTCTTTCGCGAACTCTTTGACCAGAAAATGAATTTTCAAATTATCCAACATTAGAAACCTCCGAATATCTATACCAGAGATTTCAAACGATTGGTGAATATCCTTTAATACTCGATGAATCTGCATTGACAATTCATCAATCGTAAGAATATAACCATTATCTCTCATAAGCAGGGTGCCTCAATTTCATATCCCGAATCGGTTTTGATCTCAGATGTTCTGAAAAACCAATAATATGAAATTGAAGAAATAAAGTAAAGTCCCACTGCGATTAAAAGCGGAATAGAATACCCATAAGTTTCAATAAGTAGACCACCATAATATGTCGAAACCATCCAGGATGAAGTCCACGACAACATCAGGAGAGCATTAACCAGCGCTTGCTCTGACTTGCTCACCATCTCCATTCCAAAATTGCTTCCAATCGGAACTCCCAGATTCATTAATGCCCCCCGCATAAGAAAAGCAGCAACAGCTAACGGCAAGGAATAAGTATAAGCCAGAATAACCATAAACGGCATCGAAACAAGTTGGGTTAGGACAACCGAACGGATCATTCCAATCTTTTTAACCAATATTGGCCCCGCCAGTATCCCCATTAGCATCGTCGTGTGACCAACAAAATACAAAATACCGATATTGTCTGTCGGCTGCCCAAATCTATCCCGAAAATATAAATTCAAAAACGGAATAATTAGTCCCGCCCCGGAGCCAACAATAAAATGCGGGAAAAATAGTTTGGCATAAAGACCTAGTCGCCTTTTTAAAAGTCCTATGGAAAAATCAGAATCCTTATCAATTTTCGTCGAATCGGCTGCTTTTATCAAACTAAAAGGAATAATGGCCAGTAAACCAAGACCAACTGCCAAAACAAAAACCCATCGATACGATTCAACCATACTATCCCCTGAAGAGGACAATAAAGTAACCATCTGTCCAAAAATAAGGGAACCTATCATGCTGGCAAAAAGAGATACTCCAAAGGAAATTGAAAAGATATAGGTTCTTTCTTTTGGCGTACTGTTTCTCATAAAAAACGGTCCGGCAGCTACCCGATAAAATGTCATCGCCATTCCGGCCACAAATGATAAAACAAATAGCATGTTCGTTATCGGTATTTGCGTTAGGAATAGAATGGCAAGGATATATATGGTTGTACTTATTAGAAGTATCTTTTTTAACCGAATACGTCTAAGAATAAATGCCGCCGGGATCGCCATTATGGTCATACCCAGCGCTCCAAAAGATAAGACTTTTCCGATAAATGACTCCGGTAATCCCTGCTCTCTCAAATACAGATTCATCAAAAGGAGATAACATGAAAATGTTAATCCAATCAAAAATGAACCGGTTAAATAGAGTCTGACATTACGCGAGAAAAGCTTCAGATTTTCCCAGTAATCTTTGATCTGCCCGATTGGTTTGACATTTTTACTTGCAGGCAAAATCGATTGTTCGGTAGGACCGATATTATCTGAATGAATAGGTTTCATCTGATAAATCTAAGCAAACAGGTATTCGCCACGGCAGACAAATTCTACCGGGCCGGTCAGATAAATATTTTCTTCTTGAGACGGCCAATCGATTTGTAAAGAACCGGTCGGGAAAACAACTTCAACCTCACGATTTAGAAAACCATTAACGATACCGGCTACGGTCGCCGCGGCAGCGCCTGTGCCCGATGAACCAGTTGCTCCGGCTCCCCGCTCCCAGTCATTCAGCTTCACCTTCGAACGATTGACGATTTTGACAAATTCAACATTGGTTCGATTTGGAAAGACCGAACTATTTTCAATTATTCCACCCAAAAAGTGCCAGTCGAAATCAAAATTATCGACAAATAAGACAGCATGCGGATTCCCGAACGACAGCGCCGTTAACACAAAATCATGTTTGTCGATTTTTATCGGGCTATTGATATGAAACTTCTGTTTTGATTTAAGGGGAACTTTTTTAGCTTCAAACTCCGGTTTGCCCAGCGATACTTTTATGATTGATTGTTTCTTGCCCGAATTGATAATTTGAGCTGTTGGATTATCGCAGACGGTCTCAATGGAAACTCTTTTATTTATTTTATACTGTAAGGCCATATACGCGGCAGCAATTCTGAGACCGTTTCCCGATTTTTCCGCCCAGCTGCCATCCGAATTAAAAATATCTAAGAAACAGTCTAATTTTCGACTGGTTCGAAGAACAAGAATGCCGTCAGCACCAACACCTCGATTTCTATCACAAATACTTACGGCCAGCTTATTAAAATCTATTGAAGCGGATCGTTTCCTAATTAGATCAACAACAATAAAATCATTGCCAAGACAATGAAACTTTTGAAATAGAATATTTTTCATAACACCAAAATATAGTTTCAATCCTTCCTGTAAAGCAAAAAGCCCCGCAGAAAAGCGGGGCTTTTAGATCATATTCCGCCTTATGGCATACTTTCCTTAAAAACTTCTCCAAGTCTCTTGATACCTTCGATGATGTTTTCATGCGAGGCATTTGAGAAATTAAGCCTGAGTGTATTGTCACCCTTTTTGTCCGGGAAAAATGGTGATCCATACACATAAGCCACTTTTTGCTCAATCGCTTTTGGAAGTAGTGCGGAAGCTGACATCGATTTCAGCATTTCACACCATAAGAACAAACCACCTTCAGGCCGCGTCCAGGTGAACTCCGAAGGGAAATTCTTTTCCATTTCATCAAGCATTAGCTTGCATTTGGCGCCATAGTTAACTTTCAGTTTTTCGATATGGGTATCAATAGTACCCGTACGAATAAATTCATTTATCATAAGCTGGGTAAAGGTGTTTGATTGCATATCGGCACCCTGCTTGATCTTCTCAAAAGTTCTAAGAATCTTTGGATGTGCGTTCACCCATGCCACTCTTAAGCCGGGAGCACAGATTTTTGAAAATGTTCCCAAAGAAATTACGATATCTCCGCCCATTGATCTTAAACTTGGCAGCTCTTCACCGGCAAATCTAACATCTTTGTAAGGATTATCTTCCAAAATCGGAACATTATATTTTAAAGCGATATCTATCAGTGCTTTTCTCCGCTCCAAACTCATTGTTATGCCGGTTGGATTCTGGAAAGTGGAAACGGTGTAGATAAATTTCGGTTTATATTTTTTGACATTATCCTCAAGCTGATCGGTTAACATACCATCATGATCCATTGCGACCGGTGCATATCTGACTCGATTGAAATCAAATGATAAGATCGCACCAACATATGTAGGATATTCAGTGATGATATAATCACCAGGATCGATAAATGCGTTTGAAGCCAAAGAAATCCCCTGTTGCGACCCGGAAGTGATTAATATATTCTCCGGTTTAGTATCTGTCCCCTGATCAGTTTCTCTCTGAGCGATAGCCTCGCGAAGCTGCGGGACCCCCATTGTAAACGAATACTGCAAAGAACTTGATTGTTTTTCTTCAATAACTTTAATTGCCGCCGCTTTTAACTCTTCTAATGGAAACATTTCAGGGGCCGGCAAACCGCCGGCGAATGAAATAACACCCGGTTGTGAAGATATCTTAAGGATCTCCCTAATAATAGAAGCTTCCAAATCGGCAATATGCGTCGCCAAAATCCAGTTATCCGGATTGGCGCTTACCTTTTCTTCTGCTATAGTCTTACTCATATTTAATCCCAATTATTTAACAATTATTTTCTATAAATAAAGATAACAAATTACCTTTTAAAGTCAACCCCCAAAGCAATTTAAAAGTATTTATGCTGACAAAAATATTATGAAAAATATGGTTGACATATCAATTTAATATTGTATTTCTATTCTATTACAACAAAACAATTTAGTGTGCGAAAGGGGAATGATAATGTGTATTGGCAAATTGGGTAAATTATTGAGTATTTTATTGGGAATGATACTCCTTATTTTCGCCTGCAGTGATGATAAATCGACCAACGGAAGTAGTGAAGGCGATATCACTGCCGAAGAATCCATTGGGCCTGATGGTGGCACCCTGGAGTTGGATGATATTGTTTTGACAATTCAGGCAGGCGCGTTAGCTGATACCATTGATTTTATCATCGCTGAAAACAATTCACCACCCGCTCTCAGCGGAACACTTAAATTTGTCTCTCCGGTGTTTACAATTGGACCATCGGGAACAGCTTTTTCCATCCCGACTTTTTTATGGATCACCTATAATGAGGCTCTGTGCGGAAGTTTTCCCGAAAATTCAATAGTCATCTACGCGCATGATGGAACCAGCTGGAGTCCTCTATCAACAACCATTTCCACGTCAATAAATGAAGTAAAAGCAACAATTTCGCATCTGTCCGATTTTGCAGCCGTAATTGATACTACTATCAGCGCCGAAGGCGCCTTCGCGGCTATGGTTATTGGTAGAGCCATAACTAATATCTCCGGCAACCAAATCCGTATTGATCTTATTATGGCCCGTTTTGATACTTCATACGCCCCTTGCAGCGCAATCTCCCCGGTTCAGGTTAATTCAATTACCTGTAATGAGTATACTCTTGACTGGGACTCGGACTTAAACAGCTATCAATATATGGAGGTTATCGACAATCCGGAATTTATCGAGTTGGGCGAAGATTATATATTTACCATAACCGGAAATTCAAACGTTCCTTCTTTTGCCGATACCATTACTTATCCGGTAAATGAAACCTATGTCACTTCTCCGACTTATTACAGTAATGTATCGCTGTCCGGATTTAATGTCTCATGGGAATCGGGGAACAGCGCCGGCACGGTAATGTTATTTTTAATGGATTCTCAAAATGACACAACTGTTTATATCGAAACCGACAATGATGGCGCCTACACATTTAATTCAGCGGCATTAAGCGGATTAACTGCGGGACAGTACGGACTGGTTATGATCCATGAAAATTGGGATTATATAACAGCCGCAGGAATTGATCCGCGTAGTTTCATCAGGGCCAGAGTAATAAACACGACGCCGCTGATATTACAGTAGCTAATATCAAAATCCATAAAAATAGCCCCTGAAATATTTGGGGCTATTTTTTTGGAATAAAGTGAAAGTGGAATAAATTATATTACAATTTTGTCCCGGCCAGTTTGATTGCTGATGAACCGTAACGGTTTCTGATTGAGTCAACTGCCTCACTGCTGGCTGACATCTTCTTCCCGGATTTATCTTCTAATAACGACAACTGTTGGTTTTCTTTATTTTCTATCAAATTTGATGCTTTTACTCCTAAAAGCCTGACTTTTACATGAGGTCCATATTTTCGTGGAAGTAATTTTTTTGCGGTTTCATATATTAATTTACACTGATCGGTCGGAT
>JAQBFG010000049.1:0-3668 GCA_032123495.1 Candidatus Zixiibacteriota bacterium
TCGAGACCGATAACCAGATCGGTGGCAATTGAATCGCAGCGAACCAGAGTAGCTCCAAGCGGACTAAACAGTTCACCCTTTTCCTGAAAACGATAACCGGCCAGCGGATCTTTGAATTCATCAAGCGTCAAAACCGTTTTCAAATTATCAACATGGCAGATAATGCCGTTCATTTCAAACGGATCAAACTGTGCCCAGAGAGTAATCAGATCGTCATAGGTAAGAGTCCCACTTGAGGCAACATTGACCGTTGTAGCGGCATTGCTGTTGCCGTCGCCATTGATAATACAATCGGCAATCAAAGCGATCTTATCGGTCTGAAGTTTAAATCCGATGTACCACAACAGCACCCGAAACTGCGCAGTTGTCCGGTAACGCAGAGCTTTATAACTCGCTTTCAAACCAAGACCATACTCCGGGACATTAATCGCATGATTCTGTTCGGTGACGACTAATTGTGGAATCTCGGCACCGTCACCTATCGGGCGTAATGAAAGATTGCTGCCCGAATTGGTATCAATATAAAATGGTGTGTAGCGATTATTGGCAACGGTGGTTGAATTCGCAATCAATGAGTTGAGCTCGGGTCGCATCGACTGTCCTTTTTTTATCTCGCGCAGGATAAACTCCGGCATCAGCGCGGCTGCTTTTTGGTACATCTGTTCAACCGTGGTTGGACTTTTCCCACCGAGCCTGATACCAGCCAGAGCGAGCTGTCGTTCAAAGGCATCAAGCGGTGCACCATTTGGTGTCGGATCATATTCGGATGTCTCCAGAAGCTCACTTAAGGTCATGCCGCGATTCTCAGCTTCAAGATAAGTATCATGGTCGATTTTTATTTCGGCGGTTCGACTTAGATCAACCGACCCGCTCAATTCACGTTCGGCCAGATCAATACTTTCCCGCTGAAAGGCAGCCGATTCCATAAAATCTTTTATATTCACATTATTCTCCTTCTTCTCTTTAATTCAATAGTATGGTGCAATCGATGGTTCCATTGACTTCCAAAACTGTCCCGCGGGCAATATTCCCGCCAGCCGGATCGTTTCCGCCAAGAGCCGCTGCCTGTTTTACCGTTCCGCTGGCGCCGCCGATAACGCGATTACCGACTACCGGGTATGTTGACGATGTCGCCAGGCGACAGATTCCGCCAACCTGTACCGTCGCGATTCGTTCACCATCGTCAGCATCGGTCAGAGTCAAACTGACCAGCTTGCCGAGAAGAGTCGAACCGGCGGCACATGGTCCGACCTCATAGTTCCCGGTTAAAGTTACCGCTTTGCTGATATCGGCATCTTTGAGATCATCGACGCTCGTAGTCTGCGATATCGTGAAGCTGGCAAACACCGGGGCGATTGTTTCCAGATTTTGTTCTCGTATACTCATTACTACTCCCTCATGTTAAAGGTCAAAGGATCGGGTGTTAGCCCACATGATCCCGGGCACATAGTCCCGCAAATTATATTTTGTGATCATTCCAATTATTATTACTTACCGTACGTGATGATGGTATCGTCAGATACCTGAAACTGGCCGGAAAGTTGGTTCGGAAGCGTGCCGCTACTCGTCCATACATTCCAACCAGTTCCTCGGCGCTGATTCCAGAAATGTCGTCGGACAGCTTCACCGCCAGATCGGCATCCCGCTCATTTTGCCGACAGGCCAGATTAGCCTTTACCATGCCAAGTATCCGGTTCCGATACTCTTCCTTGAGATATTCCAGTTCTTTTTCTGTTTTCTGTTCCATATTGATACTAACCCGAACAGCACCGAGGATATTTATTAACTCATCAAAATCAATTTTTTCAACTGCCTCATCCGACAGATTTTGGTACAACAGGTCTATTGTTTCTTTGTTCAGTTTATCAGTGACCACTTTTGTCTCCCGTTTTATTTGTTAGGTGCAACTCGATACGAGTCAGCCGTGATTCGATATCGTTACTAAATTCAAAAAACTGATCTTTGGAAATCATTCCTTCTTTGATAATCACTTCAAGGCGGGTCAGTTTTTTATCAATAGTTTCCACCAAAACAGATTCTGCCTTTTCTGCCAAACTAACCCGGATAGATCCGATTGTTGTAAAATAGGCAGCCGACATCCCCAGAAGAGTCAGAATGAAACTGTAAATCGGTTTCCGGCAGACCATTTGGAATAGTCCTGTTTTGGTTTCTTTACACATCGTCGGCTCCGTTTGAGTTTCTATTTAATATTTGGGAAAAAAGGAAGCGAGACTTCCGATTCAGAACAATCGGTTTGATAACATACAACCCGTTCAAATACCCTTTGAGCTGCAATCTAGTTGATGATTCGAGAATGTCGCTTTGTACTACCTGACCCCGTCCCAATTTATTACCGAGTGTTGTCTCGAACGAATCAGCTTCGTCAGTCAAAAACCGCCTCTTTTTTAATAGTCGTTCCAAAGAGAATTTCTCGATGATATAATGTTTCTTCTTTTCACTACTTTCAATTGTCAGCAAAGCATCACTTGCACGATACCGACTGACCGTATAGATTGAATTTGACTTTACTTTACCGCTGTGCCGAATCAAGAACGCGAGATTTTCATTGATTGTCCCATGTTCAGTTGAATCAATTATTTTGGGGAAAGTCAATTCAATATTATTTTCAACAAGTTTGAGATCTGATACTTCGATTTCCGCCATTTGTCCAACCGGAAGATTGACTTTTGATATAACAGAGGTTGTACATTCAACATTTTTTCCATCAATTTTGCTACATAGCCGATATTTGTAGCCACCCGACACCTGTTCCTTGGAAGCAATCTCAAAAAAGACTCTTTTCTTATTAGTGAGCAAAAAGATATTTTCGGTTTGGTTATCAACAATCTCGACCCCATACCGCGTGGACAGTCTGTTTATGGCATCCAGTAGATTATCCCCGGTAACAGTCTCCGATGGTACAATCAGTTTTGGCTCTAACTCTGATAATACACTACTTTGATCTTTACCGATCATATCATAGATTTTCAATTCGAGCCGGGTAACCTTCGATTTTCGGCCGTCGAGATATTTGAACAGATCTGAAAGTTTCTGCCGTTCTTTGCCACGATAACCAAATAATCGACAATCAAGACTGTACTTACCAGCTGGCAAAGTTATCTTACTCAAATAACTGTTCAGATTCTTACTTGTTATTTGAGTACCGTCGCAATAACAGGCAGTCTTATTTTCATCGGAACTATCGAGAATTATTCGAAGAGATTCGTAGGCTGGTCTGATCTGATACTGATGAGCTGTATCAAGCTGTTCTGTAGTCCAAATTCTATTGATAACCTGAGAAGTTTTTATTTCAGATACATCTTCTGTTTCATCTTGTTTACCAATTGGAAAGAATAATTCATTGGTGATTGATGTATCATGCACCGAGCCGCGATAAACAATTGATGTTTCCAGTACTTTCGCGATTTGACGATAATTAAAAAAGGCGGCAGATTTATCACCATCGTTTGTTTGATACTCCTTAAACGGCCGATGTCCGCAGCGACGAATATCATCACCGCAGATCGAACATTCCGGTAGAGAAAAAACAAAACTGATCGAACACTCTTTGTAAATGCCGCCATCAATATTATTTTTAAGCGTTTCCGAGCCTTTGGCATTTTTGAGCCAGTAAAAATATACCTTGATCCAGTTGGTATCTCCTTTTT
>JAQBFG010000050.1:0-2643 GCA_032123495.1 Candidatus Zixiibacteriota bacterium
AGTGAGAGCAGATATCGCAGTGAACGGAGAGCATCTTATCGAGGTCCAATTAACGACGGCGGTCCTGAACTATATTTGAGAACTTCGGCAGGAAATATATATATCGAAGAGATATAACCTCGCAGAGATTTTATCTCGTTGAGATATGGCAAATATGTTGTTGAGTTATCATTAAGATAATTTGATTCCTCAACCTCATACCCACGCCAGGCCCGGCCCCCCCCGCCGGGCCGCTTTTTTTTGCCCAACAACGACGGTTGTCTTATATTTTAGTTTTGTTGTAAATGAGGAAGAGAAATAGACAATATTTTTTTATTTAACATCGGACAAAACGAAATTGAAGCTATTTTCATAAGCAGTTTTATCTAATTCAGTTGTCCGCTCTACTATCGTAATAGAATCTTCATCCGGGTGATTCCAATCATCGAAAGTCGTCAATCTTGGTAAAATACCCGCATCGACGAGTTCGTTTTCAATTGGAAGTCCGGGGAATGGTATTAATTTCGATAGAACATATTTCCCACAATTATTTTTATGGGTAATTCGATGAAGCATCTCTTTCATTTTAATCATATAAGCTTTATTTTCCCAGGGAAAGCCAATCATAAAGGCGGCGTGGAAAGCTATGCCGGCTTGTGCTGAATATTCGATTGCCCGCTCAATATCAATATCCTTAATTGGTTTTCCAATTCTATTTCGACTCTCTTCGGTGGCGGTTTCAATACCGAAATAGAGAACATTCACTCCGGCATGTTTAAGCTTTTTCAATAAATCAAGATCATCAATTAAATCACATCGGGCACCGATATCCCATATGATATCAAGTTTTTTGGCAATTATATGATCGGCGAATTGCTCCAAAATATCTTTTTTGTGAAAAGCTTCATGGGCCAGTGATGTAACGCCTTGTTTACCAAAAATCTTTATCGCTGATTCAAGTTCACAGGCGGCGGTATCCGGATCGCGATAACGGGCGCGGGTGGTTCGAATTGGACAGAAATTACAGGTTTTGGGACAACCTCGTTCCAGAAGAATCGCTACTTTATTATATTTATTGGCTGGTTGGCTTTTGACGAGCTGTATTAGTTCATCACCGGCGTAGGGGAGATGCGAAAGATCATCGGCGTACGGCCGTTTACCGTCATGAATCGGTATATTGTTTTCATCACGATAGATAATTCCGGAACGTTTTCCGAATCCGCCGGGACATCTCGGTTCCCCGTGCCTTAAAATTTCACCGACCGAGATTTCTTTTTCATTCGGGATAACTGAATAATCAAGTTCAAGACATTCATTCATGGCACTTGTCTCAAAACCTGAAAAAGTCTCATACATAACCATAATGGTAATACAGTCAGGATATTCATTTTTGACAGCCTGTATCATCGGTGCCGATGTATTACTGAAAGAATGCCACGGAGAATAGATAACGAGCGCATCCGGCGCCGATCCCATTTTAAATGAACGCGGGCCGGTAACGGGATGAGGGGCGGCAATAGGATGATGACCCTGTTTCCTGAGATATGCGGCCAGATTCAGAGGAGCCGTTGGTGCGGTTGTAGATCCCGATTTGACACAGCACTCTTCAACGCGCCAGCCATCGGGAAACAGGATGAGAACTTTTTTACCCAAGACAACTCCAATTTGAAATTATTAAAGATATTCCATCTATATTTCAATCGTTAAAAAAGGGGAAAACCTTAATGTTCTCCCCAAATTATTTTTAAATTATTTTATGACTGATTTACAGTTCTCGGAAAGCGATCTGATCTAAATCGCCTTTTCCTTCTGCTTTTATAGTGCCTAATTGTCTGTCATAATGAAAATTGAAACTATTATGAGCAATTACATCATAGGCTACGATTGAGCCGTAGAAATCAGCTGAATTTCTCATATCGGCAACACCAGTAGGCGAATAAAATACCGCCGACATTCCACCGCTGTTTTTTAGGACGAAATCACCTTGAGAGTATATGATAAGGTCTTGAGCATCCCCGCCCGAATTCAATTCGGAAGAATTTTTTAACTCAATATCTCCGGTTACATATATTGTCACTTCAGCTCCCGGTGCAATTGTCATAGCGGCGCTGTTTTTAAGAGTAATATCAGAAAAATAATAAACACCGTCACTAAGTTCAAAAGTTCCAGTGCTGGTTAATTCGTGGGTTACAGGATCGTATGAATAACTTCCCGTAATTCCGGTCATATTATCATTAGATAATTCGACCGCGTCATAAGTTGATTGCGGAATTTCGGGTATCTCTTGTTCCGGTACGGCGTCAGAAACTGTTTCAGTAACAGTGGCGCCGGCGTGGATGTCCAAACCGCCAGTCAATGAGGTAGTCGCATTGCCGCCGACGAATGAACCGTTTTTCATTGATAGAGTTCCATTGGAGCCAACATCGCCGTCGGTTGTAAGACGTGTCGCCCAATAATTTCCCGAATCCGAGTTGTAAGAATCGGTAGACATACTATTTCTTATATCGACGCTGTTTTTTGCAAACATGGCTTTACTAAACGGATACGTAAAGTCGGGTGCGAGCGTATATTCAACTGATACTTCGGCACCATCAACGTTTCCAATAGAAACTAAAAGAATTGTATCCGCCAAAGCCGCATTGGTCGATGAATCAATCACAAAGA
>JAQBFG010000051.1:0-9241 GCA_032123495.1 Candidatus Zixiibacteriota bacterium
CTCCACTAAGACATTTAAGGTTTCAATAGACGCTGGAACTCCGGCTCAAACCGAGATCGAGAATATCGGTTCAATATTAATGCCGGATGAAAGTAAAATATCTGATACGGCAAAAACGACAGTGTTGATAAAGACAGCACCAAAACTTGATATTTCCAAAACTGTCGATCTTGCCAGAGCCTATGCCGGTGAGACATTAACCTACACAATATCAATTTCCAATACCGGTGATGCTGCCGATGAGTCTGTCTGGGTGTCCGATCCGATTCCTCAGAATGCGACTTATGTCGATGGTTCAGTGACTGGTGGCGGTGATTATAATGCCAACTCAGAAACGGTCAGTTGGAATATATCTGTCCTGGCCGGTGAATCATCACCCGATCTGACCTTCAAGGTATTAATTAATAAAGGAACTCCTGATCAGACAATTATCAGGAATATCGGTTCGATATTATATCCTGATGAAACCTTCCAATCAGATACTGCTTTGACAACTGTGCTGGCTGGTCCTTCACCGGATCTGAATATTACCAAAACTGTTGATAAACTGACAGCTTATGCTGGTGATACCTTAACCTATACACTCTTTGTTTCCAACAGTGGCGAGGCTGCCGATGAGGCTGTCTGGGTAACGGACCCGATCCCTCAGAATGTTACTTATGTTGACGGTTCCATAACTGGCGGCGGCGTTTATAGTGCGCAGGCAGAAATAATTGATTGGAACATCTCTGTTGCGGCTGGAGGTTCATCACCTGATCTGACCTTTAAGGTTGTTATCGATGATGGTACCCCGGGTCAAACCGAGATTGAAAATATCGGTTCGATTCTGTTTCCTGATGATAGCAGGCTATCTGATAGTGCAAGAACTATTGTTTTGGAAACATTGGAGCCGGATATTGAACTTGTCAAACAGGTGGACTCATTGATCGCCTCACCTGGAAGTATCTTAACCTATAATCTTAAGTTTACCAATACCGGTAATACCTCGATTACTGAAATCACTGCCTGGGATAAGCTACCTGAATTTACTTCGTATGTCGATGGTAGTGCAACCGCTGGCGGTACTTATGATGCAACCGATAATCAGGTCAATTGGGATTGGCAGGTCGGTTCGATCGCACCAGGCCACTCAATTGACTTATCTTTCAAGGTTAAAATTGACGGTACTGCCAAACTGGGGACACAGATCACCAATATCGGGTATGCTGCTTTACCGCTTGATCAATTTGTTCCTGGCAAAATAAATGGTTCAGAATTATATCTCACTCTGGATACGGTCAATTCCAATCAGGTAATAACGGTGATTGATATCAAGACCGGTGAGGATGATCTGACCATATTTAAGAAAGTCAGTGATACCTATGCATCCCCAGGAAGTGTCCTGACTTATGATCTGACTGTTACCAATACCGGCTCAGAGACGTTAAGCAATATTGTTTTTGCCGATACGATTCCGGATCTGACTACCTATCTCGCCGGTTCGGTTACCGGTGGTGCAGTCTATGATGGTACCGATGGTAGTCTGACCTGGACAGTCAGTTCACTGGCACAGAATCAATCAGTGACATATCGGTTTAGTGTCAGGGTTGATACCGATACTCCCGATGCGGCGATAATATCGAATCAGGCCTTTATCATTGAACCGACAATAATTGATGGAAATATTGTCAGGACGACAGTTCTGCGGGAAATGATATCGGTTGTTAAATCGGTTGATAAGTTCCAGGTGACTATCGGTGACACTTTGACCTATACGATCTCTTATACCAATAATTCACAGGCCGATGTTAGTAATTTTATTATCGCTGATACTCTTCCCGAAGGGTTAAATTATATCAATGGTTCAGTTTCGACCTTTGGGCTTTATAATCCAATCAACAATACCGTTGCATGGAAGATTCCGATAGTACCGGCAAACAGTTCCGGCTCGGTACATTTCAGCGTTGAAATTGATGAGTCGGTTCCCAACCAAAGCGCGATTGAGAATTTTGTAATATTCCAGGGTGACGATATTCCGATTGACACCAGTAATCTGGTCATTGTGACTATTACCTTCCCGGAAATGGTTATGAACAAAACGGTTGACCAGGTAATTGCTATTCCGGGTGATACGGTAACATATACAATTAATAGTTTCAATGATGGCGCCAGTCCTCTTAATGATGCCGTTCTAATCGATATCCTTCCTGCTAACTTCGAATATGTTTCGGGAACTGCCACAGTTAATGGTACATCTGTTACCGTTACAGGAACCAATATTTTAACATTCCCGGTGGGAACATTAGATGTTGGCGAGTCGGCCGAAATCATTTATGATGTTGCCATATTACCGGCAGCCGATCGGGCGCTTTTGCATGTTAACTCAGCGATTCTTCGTGGAACAACCAACTCCGGAGCGACTCAGGAATTTGGGCCGGTTCAGGCAATTGTATCATTGCAGACGCCAAGATTAATGATCACCAAAAGAGCGGAAGTTACCAGCTCCATCGCCGGAAGTTTTGTACCATTTGAAGTCACCGTAACCAATGTTGCTAATTTGGCTGTTGAAAATGTTATTATCACCGACTCAATGTCATCCGGATTCTTCTATGTTGAAGGTTCATCGACTTTTGATGGAGTTGCCGTTACTGATCCGACTGGTACCAATCCTTATGATTGGTTTGTCGGAACTATCGGTTCTGGGCAGACGATAACATTGCAGTATCTAACGCAGTTGGGGACTTCGGTTCCTTCAGGCCCTGCTGAGAATACTGCCTGGGCAGCAGGAACAGTTGGCGGCGAACCGGTTAGAACGACTAATGTCATCGCGCGGGTTAATGTGATATCGACCAATATTCCGGGCGCTATTCGCGGTAAGATAATTATCGATTGTGATGATGACGATATCGCTGACACCGATTCGATGTTAACCGGTATTGACATTTATCTTGATGACGGTTCTAATTCGAAGGTTAATGAAAAAGGTATGTTCTATTTTGGAACCGTTCGCGCCGGTGAACATGTGGTGGCTATTGATATTCGCGATTTGTTGAATTATGAATTGGTCGGGGGACAGGATGGTTCGGTGCTTGTTTATGTTCATGAGGCCGGTGAATCGTATGTTACATTTAAGATCTGCCCAGCCTACCCGAAACTTTCGATAACTAAAGAAGCTGCAATTCTTCCGAAGATCCGAGTTTCCAAGACGGCCAGCCTTAGTGACAGTATGATAACCGATTCCAATGGTGTCACTATCGATTATAATATATTAATTGAAACCAGTTTTGGAGTCAAACCGGGCGAGGTAGTTGTTGTTGACTCGTTCCCTGATGAAACCCGGAAGATTATTTTTGTCGACGATACCCGTGAGCCATCTGATACCGGTAAAGTTCTCCGGTACGTGATTGATTCACCTGGCGAAAAACATCTAAAACAATCGGTTTATTATTCAATGGAAAATCTCGATTTCGATAGCGATCGTTTCCTGACTAATAATATTCATCTTGAAGGCACCATCGATGTCGAGACCAAAAAATCGACATCGGTTAAGAGCAGTCCGGTTGAATTATCGATTGGACCATTTAACTCGGTTTCCGCCGGTGAAATTGAAATCAAGATGATAGCGGCTCATTTTGTGACAGCCATGGTATATTTGCAGGAAAATGATCTGACACCGATAGCAGATCTAGCCGATTCTATAAGGAAATACTCCGATTTTGATATTAAGGTCGAGGGTCACGCCGATTATCGTCCGATTCATACCAAACGGTTCCCATCCAACTGGGAACTATCAACCGAACGAGCCAGATCGGTGATAAACCGATTTGTCGAATTCCATGGTCTTGATAGTTCAATGTTCACCTACGAAGGTTTTGCCGCGACTCGTCCGATTGATCGTGGACATACTGAAGCTTCATGGTGGAAAAATCGTCGTGCCGAAGTTATTCTTAGCGGTACTTTGAAAGGCGGTATTGAATTCAGCGGCGACCTGAGCCAGAAATGGAGTCAATCGACACTATTAGAACTGGAGCCGACGGATTGGGATACTTTGTTATTCGCCTCAGAATCAAAATCTGAATCAGAGTTGATTAACACCTGGGAGGTTTTGATAACCGTTGACAATATTGGCCCGGGCAAAGCGAGCAAGGTTGTTATTGAAGATCTGCTTCCGGTTGGCGCCGTTTATGAAAAAGGCAGTGCCAGTGTCAATGGTCGTAAAGTATCTGCTGATCTTGATGATAATAATAATCTGGTTATCGGTTCGGGTGATATTCCTGAAGGTAACAGGGTTGAAATTCGTTACCGTATTCAAGCCGAAGAGAATTCATCTTTAATCGGTGGCGGCAAAGCTGTTATTGAAATCGAACATCGCGATATCGGTACTGTTAAACAGGAATCCAATCCGATTCGATTTTATTAGAATTGTACTATGATATAAAAAGGGAGAAGCTGTTTCAAGCTTCTCCCTTTATTTTTTATCTGATCTGAATCTATTATTAATCTTCTTTGAGCAGAATTATTCGATTGTTGTCATTTCGGTCGGCCAGAAGAAGTGTCCGAAGCGACAGCCATTCTTCGGCGGAGTAATCAGTTTTATTTAAAATAAGCGAGCGAGCCACGGTCAGCTTTTTGCCATTTTTATCAGTTTCAGTTGAGTGGATTGAAAATTTCCCGATTTCATTTTCAATTTTATTATTTTCCGGATAAGCAATCAGATCAAGCCCCTCCAGATTTAAAGTCAGTTCGATATTTTGACGCATCAGACTTGAAAAACGCATTGGTGAGGTCCTCTGATTATGAAAGAGCTCAATATTGTCTGGAAGATTAGCCAAAATTCCACAGGTTGATTCGCCGAGGCTTAATTCTATTCTTTCTTCCTTATCGATAGTTAAGGAATCAATCTCAAACTGAAAACCAAAGATCGATCTCAGACGGGTAAACTCGCTCGGATTACAACTGGTAAGTTTGGCATTTTCAAAAATGGATGACACCAGGTTATCAAAATATTCAAATGCCTCATTGTCCATGCCTGCTAACTCCAAAAACTGATTAAAGTAATTGCTGGCGCTAAAATATCCGGTTCCGGTAAAACGATTTTTCTCAGCATCATAAGAAAGCTCTATTCTGATGTCGTTGATACTGGTTTTATCGTCACCCTTAATGCGGATGTTTGGTGTTTCATCGTTGCCAGCCAACCAGGCCATACGACTGAAGAAACTTTGTGGACCACTTTTGATTTCGCTTGAGATCGGGTCATAATATGCGGCTAAATTTTCACCCGAGAGCCAGAGACCGAGTTCGCTCAATTGTGTCAAGCCGGGGACATTAATATTTATATCACCAAAACAGGGACTGAGAAAAACCGGAAGAGTATTTATTCCTGCTTTTGAAAACATTGCTCCTGCCAAAATGGCCCGATCCAACGTATGTCCGTAAGTTGATTCAAATGTCTTTACAGCCGGCCGCATACTTGTTAACCAGTATTTCCAGTCATAGTCAATATGGGTTGTTTTATCGTTCACATATCCTGCAATGAGGCGGACTTTATCTCGGTCGGTATAAGCTCCTTCTAATAACGAGTCGAGCTGTTCCTTTAAATATGTATCACCAATAGCAGCTTCATCAAATTGAGATCTGATATGTGCCCCAATACTGGCCCAATCTTTCCAGGTTGACCAGATGATAAAAGATTCATTGTTTTCGATATTTGTCGGAGGAGGAAATGTTTTGGCACCATAAGGTCCTCTTTGCCAACTGTATATATCCAATCCGAGGGTTTCATCGGTTCTTTTTGTTGGTGCCGGAACACCGGGGAATTCATAGATATGGGGCCACCAGCTTGATGGTAATTCGAATCCAAACCATGATCTGATTACCGGTTCATCCCTATTAAAGGTCCAGCTACCATCCCAACCGCGACGAAAAGCTTCTTTATCTTCGATAGAATATGCTATTTCGAGGATGCAGGGAAGTTCAATCCCCTCATGAAGCAGCATCATTTCACGTATGTTGGCATAATCGTAGGCATTGAGAAGTTCTTCGGGCAGTGTTTCCACAATACCGTTCGGTCCGGTTTCCCACCATTTATTATCGCGCCAGGTTCGAACTGTGGTGACATGCAGGGTACATTTTGAAGCATCATAGGGAACACGAACATCTCCATAATGTTCAATTGCGATTTCGGTGTTTATCCAGATGATCCGGTGGACAAATTTTTCATAGCGACTATTTTTGTTTAATCGTATTCTTTCGCTGTCCAACAGAATAACCGCATCTTCGGCATTCATATCTAAGGTTGCTCCTGCTTCTTTCATCAGCTGTGAAATATCGACCGCGCCATCAATCGAAATCTGGGCCGATACGTTAACATTGCCCGATATTAAATAGCCAATAATCATCAGTGACGGAATAATAAGCTTATTTATCAATTTCATTTTGTACCACCTTTCACGGCCTTAAAAACTGTCGCGGCGTAATCGGTACCGTCCGAAATGACTTTTCGGAAACCTTTATAACCTTCCGGTGGTATCTGGCGCCGTTTAAGATCAACTATCTGCTTAACTGTAAAACTGTTCTTATTCATTTTGCAACTTCCCTTGAAATAAACATAAGTATCGTCAATTTCCAAACTATCTTCAGGTTCTGTCACCTTATACCCGGACGGCAGGCTGATAGTTTCATTTGCATCAACATGCTCGGTATAATACAGGAAGAGATCATCATTCCGTTCTTCGGGCCAGTCGAAGGCACCCCGGAAAAAAATACGATTGTTCATAATGATCTGCATCATCGGACTCTTGAATTCCAACGTCTCTCCGATTTTTCGAGCATATTGAGGTAATCGATATTTTATTTTCCACCACATTCCGGTTTTAAAATCTAAAACATCACCATGTTCAAATTCAATAATTTCTATTTGCTCACCAGCTTTGCTAAAAAATTGCGCAAGTTTGTTCCTTGTTTGTGAGAGTGGATACCAGACCAACAAGCCTCGCAAGTAGCCATCAACGGCACCTTCAGATTTGAGCTCCATTGTCGCTTCAAAGGTTCCGTCGGAAAGAATCTTGCCTTTGTTTGAAACGATAAGAGGCGATTGTTCGGGTGGGCTGTATGGAATATTATCAAGAGTTTCGCCTTCCGGTGATCCTATCAAATAATGCTGCTCGGCCTCAAGCAGACTCCAGATATCTTTGTTATATGGCACCCAGGTCGGATCATACATTACAAATTGTCCGTCAGATTTTTTCAGCGCCACCACACAATGGTTAAACTGATCGGCTGGCACCTCATCAATTCTTGCTCCGGCCAGCGTCATCGCCCCATAAGAATCCATTCCCGCTGCGCGCATCATCGTTATCAGCATCCCAGCAATATCTTTACAGACACCGCTGCGTTGTTCGAAAATCATTTCGCCCGAATGAAGTGTGAACCCTTCGCCCTGACCCATTGTCTGCCCGCTGTATCTTATATTCTGGGCGACCCAGTGCAACAGTTCAAATGCCTTTTCTTCCTCGGTGCCGTTAGTTAACCCGGCAGTAGCAAAAATTTCGTCGACCTTCTCTTTGATAGCATCGGTATATTCAAACTGTTTTTCGTTCACATCAAAAAACCAGCGGCTTTTAGCTTCCCAACTTTCGACTGTCGCCATAACCACTTTGGTAAACATATCAGTATTATCCGGGTGATACTGTTCCGGTTCCCAGGCTGAAATATTTTTTCCCCACCAGGCATAGGTGGTGGTGTCTGCATTGTATGATGTGCTGCTAAAAAGTGCTCCATTGTAAACCTGCGATTGCAGTCTTTTATCAGCCGGTAGTTTTAAAACATATTTTTTAAAAACAATCGGGGCGGTTTCTTTAAATACAACAATCTCAAAATATTCTCCCGGCATTGGTGGCGTGTAATCAATTATTCCATCAGAACCGTTTTGATTGGAATTGAGCAGGGCATACGAATAACCTTTTTTGAAAAATTCAATTTCGACGCCATCGCCGATTTGCAAACGGGGAAGCTGAAGCAGCTTATATCGATCTTTCCAGTATATTGCATCTTGCGGCGCCGGAACATCAATGATAGTTTCAATCGATATCGTAATAAGCGAGTCACCTCGAATAATATTTACTTTTAGTATTTCGACATAGTTGGTGAGCGGTTCATAATACCATTTCAGTACCGCATGCTCCCGGCAACCTTCTTCGGTCAGAATTTTATAAAGCAAATAGCTGCTGATATTTGAAACGCCTTTTTCATCAACGCGGTTAATAACCGAATCGCAAACAATAAGGTAGGCAGCACTATCATAGTCGTCGGCAGTTCCGGCATTTTCGATTTTTGAAAATATCGTTGGCGGTGGACTGTCACCTGGCGGCAATGGTTTATCTGATTGAGCCGATGCTGATATTGAGATCGCCAGTAATAAGATTATGATAAAATATATTTTCATAAGCTACTTCTCCTGCGAAGATAAATTGGTTTTGCTCAGTGGTTGTTTGTAAGGCCAAAACTTTCCTTTGTATTTTTTTTGCCCGCTTTGCCAAAATCGGGCTGAATTGGAATCTATCATATCTGGAAAGAATTTCCAAGAAATTTTCGAATTTATAATTGGTGTTGATTAGAATTGATTTTTTAAGTAAAAAGTGTTTTATAATAAATTATGAATATCTCCAAAGAAATAACAGCGGTAGTAATTAAAAGCCACAAGTCCGACTTCCCCAATCCTCTAATATTAAAAAAGGGTGAGAGACTGGAGGTCGGCGATAAGAAGACTAATTTCGCCGGATGGATCTGGTGTACAGCACCTGATGGAAACAGCGGTTGGATTCCGGAGAATTTTACTGAAAAAGTTGAAAACGGAAGCCGGATGACTGTTGATTATGATGCCACCGAAATGACGGTTTCAGTTGGCGAGAATTTAGCTGTTCTTTCAGAGGAAAGTCAATGGGTCTGGTGTCTTAATAGTAAAAATCAAAAAGGTTGGGTACCTCTGGAAAATGTTAGAAAACTCTGATAAAAGCTACAAAGTTATATCTGCAGTAGATAATTCAAACCTTTTGGAAATCGCCGATGAGGTCGTCCTGTTATCGTGGCCGGAGTTTATGTTACAAGATTCGGTGGCTGATAAATACTTTGATCGACTTTACGAAACTTTCCCCGAATATCAGTATTGCATGATGGATAATGAGAATGATGCGGTTCTCTCGGCCGGAAACTGTATCCCGCTTCATTATGATGGATCACCGGATGATTTGCCGGATGAAGGCTG
>JAQBFG010000052.1:0-4540 GCA_032123495.1 Candidatus Zixiibacteriota bacterium
TTTTTCCTGAAATTAATGGAAATATTAACAGAGAATTAAATCCTATCAGAGCCAGTTGTGCTTTACCGCCAAAACTTCTAAAATCAGATGTAATCAAAGGAGTGTCATTGTCGATTGCTTCGCTGATGACATTGCGTCCATACTGATAATCACTCAGCAGTTCAACTTCGGTTTCGGATAACCCGGCTACTGTCGCCAATGTATAAGTTCGGTTTTCCTGATTATATAGATACGCCGCTCCGGCATATTCATCCAGACTATATAGCAGCGTGGAAAGAATCCGGCTCAACAGTTCCGGTACCGGATAAGGGGCGCGGCATTCCTGCTGAATTTTCTCAAGGAGTTTTAATTTATTCAGATGAATATCGACTTCGACAATTCGATCACCCCAGTGGCTAAAGTAGATAGCCAAACCGGCTACAAACAGAATCAAACCGGCCGCCAAAAGAGTAAACTCCAAGATAACAATCAGCGGATAAATACCTTCCAGAAACCAATCGGAAAAATCAGGATGCTGCTCGACAAGAAATATCAGAGACACCAGAAAGGTAAGAATCAATCCGGAGTAAATCAAACCGACACCTCCGGCATTTTTTGTCCTCGCTATTTTAAGCCGATAAATAAAGAATAGCGCCAGGACAATTATTAATACCGGATATGCAAAATGCACATAAATTTCAGGCATATTTTTATTCTACTAATTTTCCGTGTAACGTCCAGCTATCTGCCGACGTTACATTTACATAACACTCATCTCCTATAATATCGGCATTACCAGGAAATAAAATAGTCTTGGCGCCGCCTGTTTTTCCTTTTAGATACTCCTCGCCCCGCTTGGAATATCCGTTAACAAGTACAGATTGAACTTTGCCAATCTCAGATTGATTCTTCTCAAATGAAATCTTTTTTTGAACCTCAATTAACTTATTGAGCCGCTTGATCTTCTCTGATTCGGGAACATCATCAATAAACCTGGCAGCTGCAGTTCCCGCCCGGACAGAATACCGGAACATAAAGGCTGAGTCGAAATTGATAGTTTTGGCAGCCTCAAGCGTTTTTTCAAAATCTTTTTCCGTTTCGGATGGAAAACCGACGATTAAATCGGTCGTAATTGAAATATTCGGGATAGATTTTCTTAATTTTTCTGTTAATTCTAAATAATGAGAATAAGTATAGACTCTATTCATTCGTTTTAAAATCGGATCAGAACCGGATTGGAGCGGTAAGTGAATATGTGGCATTAGCTTGGGCTCTGTCGCCAGCACCTCAATCAACTGCTCTGATAAATCTTTTGGATGAGAGGTCATAAATCGGATTCTTTTGATATCGGTGTCATCGGCCAGTCGTTTAAGAAGATACGGAAACCTATATCCCTCATCGTCATACGAGTTCACATTTTGCCCCAAAAGAGTAATTTCTTTGACCCCATCGGCAACAAAACCGTTTGTCTGGTTAATTATTTTGGCAACCGAATAGGAACGCTCTCGGCCGCGAACATAAGGCACAATACAGTAAGTGCAAAAATTATTACAGCCGCGCATAATCGTTACAAATGCCGAATACTTATAATCTCGATTTGGCGTAATATCATTGTATTCCTCAAAGCCGAGCTCAGTTCTGACCTGAGGAGCGTGACTGTCGGAATTCAGCAGCGATGGTAACGCAAACATCTGGTCGGTGCCCAAAATAATATCAACATAAGGAGCCCGTTCCAGAATTTTACCGGCCAAACGCTGTGCCATACATCCAACGACAACGATTTTTTTGTGACCATTATCTTTTTTGATTCGACTCAAATCGCCTAAGCGGCCAAAAACTCGCTCTTCAGCTTTCTCTCTGACAGAACAGGTATTAATTATAATAATATCTGCCTCTTCTTCAGACTCGATCGCTTCATATCCGCTGATATTCATCAGTGCAGATAATGACCCGGAATCGGCCAAATTCATCTGGCAACCAAAAGTGATAACTTTATATGTTTTATTTTTATTCATTTATTGTCAGTTTTTCCAATAGCCATACCTTACCTACGGCAAAAATTATAAAAATCTGATTAATAATATGAAATCAGGAACTTCCCGCAAGTAGATATTAATAATTCCTGTTTTGGCCGGGATTATTTTGAGATCGTAAAATTAAATTATTCTCACAAAACGGCGCAACCTAACTCAGGTTCGGGGCCATCTTTATACTTATAATTCACTATATATACAACATCAAGGATATCAATATTGCAATCATTATTCGGATCGGCCAAGGTCGGTACAATTGGTGCAGTGCCACTTTTATATTTATAATTTATCAGAAAAACAACATCTAAAATATCAACATTACCATCATTATTGGCATCTCCGGGCCGGCCGATTCCTTCAATTACCGTCAGCAAATATTCATTCTCATCATTGAATGTACTATAGTTGTCATCGACGCGAACTGTAAACAAAAAATCTCCAGATTCTCCCGGAGCACCCGAGATTATGCCTGATTCTAAATCAAGTGACAATCCCGAAGGCAGACTTCCCTCAATTATCTGAAATTCATTTTGGCCGGAACCACCCCGACAGAGAATAGTATCAAGATAAGTTGTATATTCATCAGCAGTGTCAAGTGGCAACCAAAGAAGAGCATAGCTCCACGGCATACTATATCCTTTATTTAATATCCAATTATCAGGATCGATCTGAATACTATCCGGAATTGACAGAACCTTAAATAACGACGATTGATGTCTCGCATCATTAAAAACAGTCGTATCCAGAATTACCTCATCATTGCTGAAAATTCTAAGTTCAACCGGCATCTCAAAAACATCAGGACCGTAAGTTTGTGTCTGTAAAAAATCATAACATAACCAATATGAACCGTCACTCAGATCAGGTTCCACATAATAGGTCTGGGTGTAAACCGGAAACAAAATATCGTAGACCCAATCATTAAAAAACTCACTCAATTCCTGCCCGGTCGAATTTTCACATAGATCAATAAACTCTTCGGTTGTCAGTGAGCCATATTTATACTGACTGCCGGTATAATCGTGGAGAAAATTAAAAAAGGCATCATCCCCGACATAATACCGAAGCATGTGGCAGACCCATGCCCCCTTGTCATAGACCACAATATTAAAAACATCATCGGCCCAGGTAGTATCGTAAACATAGACAGAACGATTATTATAATATTCCATACTGGTCATATAATTTCGATATGATGTTTTCCCGTATTTTGCCTCATAATATATGGCCTCAGAATATGAGGCAAAACCCTCGTTGAGCCAGATATCATGCCAGCTCTTGCAGGTGATCATGTCACCCCACCATTGATGAGCAAGTTCGTGGGCAATAAGCGGCGGACTGGTACCCCATTCACTCGGCATCGTCGAGGTGCAGGTTTGATGTTCCATCGCACCGGTTACCTCCCAGAAAGCATGTCCATACTTTTCGTTGATAAATGGATATTGACAAAATTGCTCCGAAAAAATGCCTATAATTTCCGGGGTTACCTGCAGTGGGGCCAGCGTTTCCTCATACATTTCAGGGTAAACATGATTGATAACCTCCATGGAATCATTTTCACCGTAATAATACCAATCGCTCCAGACCGTATATTCTGATATTGCCAGTGAAACAAGATACGTTACAATCGGATAATTAACGCGATAATGAAATGTCTGAGGAATCGGAACACCCTGCCCATTTTCAATTCCTTTTAAATTTCCAATTGAGGCGCAATAATAAGGTTCTGGTATTGTTACAAATATATCAATTGAATCGGCCTTATCATCCGGCCTGTCCTTACATGGCCACCAACGACGAGAATCATAAGGTTCGCAACTGGTATAGGCGACCAGAATCTCCCCATTTCCACCCAAATTAGAGCGTTGCTTTCCAAACGCCAGGCCGTCACCATTCATTCTCCCTGCCGATGTAGCATAGTGGTACAGAGCACGTGGAGCGCCATGATATCTGACATTAAATCTAAATAGTTCATCAACATTATAAGGACGATCCAATTCAACAATTAATTTATTGTCATGGTGCTCAAAATTTAATAAACCATTGTCATCATATACAGAGTCGACTGAAAGTGCCAGTTCATCTGAATAATAGCCTTGCAGACTATCAATAAAATCTAATTCCAGAATATTAAGACCATCTATCAACGATTTGGCCGCAATAGTAACTTTTGAGCTGTCAACATATTCATTAGCCAAATCTATTGTGATATCAATTTTATAATACAAAACATCATATTCTGACTGATCATAAAGGGAGGCTTGGGTAACAGATGATTTCGCTCTTATTTTATCCAGATTTTGAGCTTTGGAAGCGGCCAGGAGACTATGGCTTTGTGACGGAGTCAGGGTATCTGGATCAATGTTATAAAATGGAGCGGTAGAAATATCATCTGCGGCAAAAGATGCTAGTGATAAATAGATTATCAGAAAAGACATTATAAGAAATCTCATTGATTACCTCAATAATTTTGTTGTTGGCTATAAGGTTAAAATCCCTCGTGAGGAGGAAGGTCTAATGGTATCAAT
>JAQBFG010000053.1:0-16902 GCA_032123495.1 Candidatus Zixiibacteriota bacterium
CAATTGTCTCGCCGGTTGCTTTTATATCCATATTATTGTTGTCAGAAATATCAAATTCTGAGGATATGTTCCCGCATTTAATATAGGGGGCAGAATTCTCAGATTGTAGGTCCGATTTCAGACTATCTGCTTTTTGATATAAGGCAATATCAAGATTGCCGATTAGATCATTATAATTAAAAGTCCCCCTGATACCGGCTAACAAAGAATTTTTATATGCGTTGAATTCTTCAAATATAATATTTGAACCGGATATTTGAATCAATGATCTTATTGAATCAATTCCATAATGAGTGTAATATAAGCTGTCGGCCAACAGGCTTAGTTGTCCATTAAAATGTCCAATTTTACCGGAAATTTGACCTTTGTAAGAGAAATATCCTTTAATAGAATCCTGATAAAACGGAGCATCCTTGGGTCCGGATGAAATCATTCTACCCTCAAATAAGGCATTGTCAATATGGAAATTCTTATTATCATAAATTATGAAAGCATGAAGCGTGTCTATTGGGATGTTTTGATATTTTAGTCTATTAATATTTACTTCGGAAGTTATTCTAAGCGAATCAATTTTCCCGGATACCTTACCTGCAGCCGATAAGCCGCCGGATAAATCTAAGATATTAAATAGACCAGCCAGCGGTTCAATTTCAATAATATTCATATTATAATTCCCGCTAACAAACTGATTGTCAATATTTCCTTCCGCATATATTTCAAATAACTGGTGTTTAGCCGCAAGATTTAGGTGTTTATTCTCGTATGAGGCCAGAATATTAACATCAGGCAAAGTCTGCTTTTCAAAGATCAGCTCTTTCAGTTGTAGATCAGCAGACAGCAGATATTCAAAATAATTTTCGCCGGAGCCGCTTGCCGATATATCTCCGCTTATGATACCTTTATATGGCGAAACATCATTGTATAGGCCTGTCCATGCAGCAGATAAATCGATATCAGTCAAATTGATCTTTACTGAAGTATTGGCAGTGCTGTCAAACCCCATTTGAGCAACTAATAGGGCACTCCCGTCAAATATATCAAAATAGAAAGTATCAATATTTATCATATTGTTATCATACGATGCCACCAGTCGATTGTGATTGAGACCGAATTTGTCAATTTTAATATCAGGTAAATCGGCTATAACATTGATTTTTGGATTCTCAATAGTCCCCTCAAATTCGCAATCAATCGACATGCCATCTCTGATTTCAATCTTCGGCAAGTTATAATAACTTTGATATTTTTCTAAGATTTGATCGGCGTTACCATTTATTTTTGCCGAAGCAGATATCGAATTGAAATCACTTAGACTCAATTGTAAATCAGCCAATACATTTATATCATCAAAGTTTGTTTTTATCGAATGCAAAATAATAGAATTACTATCTATCCGTCCTGCAATATCTAAACTGGAATATAAGGCAGGCAGAGTATCATAAACGGCCACAATACTGTCGATCAAGAGACTAAATTCATGGTGCGTATTGTCATATTGTAGTGCTTCTGAAAATATTTTAGACAACCGAATATTGAGTTTATTGCCATTATCCTGAAATGAAATATTGCCATTGTTTATTTTTATAGATGACAAGTTTAGAGAATAGTCTGATTCTGATTTTTGACTGACCGATGAATCGGTTAAAATGGAATCAATAAAGGGGATATTAAATTTTCCATTAATTGATCGCTCAAGACTGAAATAGATACCATCTATAATAATATTCTCGACATAAATCTCTCTATTTATCAGTTTCCAAATATCATATTTGATTGATAAGCTGTCGATAATAAGTATATCGTTATTAGCTTCGCCTCTTCCATGTTTTATTTTAATATTTTTAAAAATTAAACGAGAAGTTAGATTCGTTTCAAAAATACCGATTTTGGTTTCTAATTGTAAACGATCGCCGATTTGGTTTTGAATAAAACCTTTGAGAATATTCTCACCTGGTGGAATTGTCAAAAAAAGAGCAAAAATAACAACAAGTAAAAATAAAATTCCAATTGCGCCGCCAGTATAGATCAAAAACCGCCTAAATATGTTCTGTCCTCTGTTCATTTAGGGTAATAGTTGGCTTATAACCAATTTTTCCGCTTGAAAAATACAAATAAGCCGCCGCCAATTAAAAGAGCCATCCCCCAGAACATTAAATATCCAAACGGTAGTCCCAACTCCGGCAGATTAAATGGACTTGCCGTAGTGTCGAAATTCATGCCATAAACGCCCGCCAAAAAACCCAATGGAATAAATATTGTTGCTATAATAGTAAGAACCTTCATAACCTCATTCATTTTGTTACTGATACTTGACAGATAAATATCGAGAAGTCCTGAGACCATATCACGAAAAGTTTCGACAGTGTCAATTACCTGAATTGTATGTTCATATAAATCTCGGAGATATGCTTTTGAACTGTCTTTTATTAATTTTGATTCGGCTCGTTCAAGCCCACCAACAACTTCTCTTAACGGCCAGGTCGCTTTTCTCATAAAAATTAACTGCCGCTTTAAATCATGGATTGTCTGCAGATCATCGGTTTGGGGGTTCTCAATCAGAGCATCTTCCATAGATTCTATTTTCGAGGCTACTCCTTCAAGAACGACAAAATAATGATCAACGATAGCGTCAATTAGCGTATATGCCAAATAGTCAGAAGTCATGAAACGAACGCGCGGTTTGGTCTTTCTTAATCTATCTCGCACCGGTTCAAAGACATCTCCAATTCGCTCCTGAAAAGATATGACAAAATTTTCTCCAAAAATAAAACTGAATTGTTCTGATAAGATATTGCTGTGAGAATCATCAAGAGAAAGCATCTTCATTGATAAAAAGATACTTTCTTCGCCTGCTTCGATTTTGGGTCTTTGTCCGGTATTCGCAATATCTTCCAATATCAGAGAGTGCATGCCAAAATGAGAACCGATTTTTTCTATCACAGACACATCATGAAGTCCATCGATATTTATCCAGGTCACAGATGGTTTATCTTTAAAGGGAAAGCACTCTTCAATCGATGAAACCTCATACTCATTTAATTCCGTTTCATTATAATCTATTATCCTGATTTTGGTTTCTTCAACTTTCTGTTCACCCACAAAAACAACAGCTCCCGGCTTAAGGCCTTTTGTTTTCGATAGTTTTTTAATCAGTTTTGCCATTGCCGCACCTCCTAATATATTTTGGCATACTCACAATCCCTTAGAGTGTTATTGCCATCAAAAAAGCCGCTTTTGGAGCAAAATCTATATGAAATAATTCATTTGTTACTAATTATTACAGATTTTTTTAAAAGCATCTCTTAATAAGAAAAATAGCAAATAATATTATAATTGCAATAAGTAGTTTCGATAGCCATTTAATTGAAAACCACATTATTGATTGAACAATCCAAAAAGCTATATCCCAGAGTTTTGGTGGTTTATACTGATAATTAGAATATAGTTGCTAAATTTGTTCTTTCATGTTGTAGAAAGTTGCATAATTCGTCTAATTCGGGGAGCTTTATAATGTAGCCGATTAAATTCCATAAAATAGGTTTGTTAACTGTCTCGTGTATATATGATTTTGGGTTGCATGCAATCAATAAGGATAAACCTTAATTATAATAATTTTGATGAATTAAATACTCCAGGATAATTCAGTGTTATTATTATAGACATCATCCCATACGGAAATTGAAATTAATGTTGCTATGCTTGAATTAGTGTACATTACTTACATGATCATCTCATCTTACAATTGTCTTATTGGTTGAGAATATCATGACTCAAATAAAAACCTATCTCAAAATGAATGAAGTCAAAAACTATGAGGTAGTAAAAAAAATGCAGAAATGGCACAATAGATTTCAATCGCATGTTTTATTCATAACCTTTTACTTGCTAAAAAACCGATTTCTCATATTTTTTATATATGACCGACCAACAATTATGGCAGAACATACTGGCGGGTGATGAAGAGTCATGGGCACAACTGATTCAACGATATCAATCGCTTGTTTATGCCGTTGCCAGCCGGGCCGGGTTATCGATGGCTGATATCTCCGATTGCTTTCAGCAGACCTGGGTGTCCCTTTACAATCATCGCAAAAATTTAACAAATCCTTCCCGGTTATCAGCCTGGCTGGTAACTACGGCAAAACGGGAAGCTTTTCGTTTAAAAGAGCTTGCCTCCCGAACGGTTTCCGATAATTTAGATAGCCAGGAACCGGATGGTCGGTTTCTTCCAGATGAGGAACTGGAGCATTTGGAAAATCAGGCTCATCTGGAAATCGCCATTGACCAGCTTGATCGGCGCTGCCAGGATCTGGTTGAGCTATTCTTTTTTGCCCCCGAAAATTTATCCTATAAACAGATTGCATCAACTCTTGGCATACCGATGAATAGTCTTGGCCCGATCAGAAAACGTTGTTTGGAACGGTTGCGAAAAATTTTGATAAAAAATGGCTTTGAGGGAATACGAAATGACGATTCCAACCCTCTGTAATTTAGGAATAGAAGGAAAATGACATGGGGAAGCATATGAATCGTAAAGAATTAATAGATGCTGCCAAAAAGCAAACCTTACCCAAATCCGGGCATTTGGCGGAATGTCAGGAATGTCGGAACGCTGTAAAATTGTTGGAAGCTTTTCCGGTTTTTGGCGCTCTACCTCTCAATGACGTACCCAAAGCCTGGATTGACAGGGCTGTCTCCATAATAAAGGAATCCGGAATATCCGATAAAATTAGAATAATTAAGGCAAAACTTGTTTTTGATTCATGGACAAAACCCCAGATTGTCGGTGTTCGTGGTGGAAATTCGATTTGTGACAGACGTCTCCGTTTCGAATCGGATACAATTTCATTTGATCTGAGAGCGGAAAAACGCGAAAAAATCTGGACGTTTATGGCACGAGCCTCCAAAAAGGATATTATTGAGGATACTCTCATATTAGCAGTGGGCAGACAAAGATTTCAGGCAGATAAAAGCGGTATTTTCGAATGGCAGGCAAGCCGTCCGCCAAAAAATATTACTCTCCATACCAAGACTATTAGTATTGGATTACCGGAGTTATCGTGGAAGAAACAACGCTCAAATTAGCGGTTAAAAAATTTCTTCAAAAAGGATACAATTCAAACCTGGAAGATGAGCAACTGGCCATAGCCTGTAATCAGTTGATTAACAAGGCCTCCAGCGGTTCAATAAAATCCGGTTTGACCCTTGCCCGCAAGTTCTATAAAATCTGCAAAGGCAAGGATGGGATACTTGAGATAACCGCAACCAAAACACTGGCGCGGCTAACTCATATGAGCGGCAAACATTCGGAAGCACTGCCAATTTATTTGAAGGCCAAAAGGCTGGCCAAATCCGACCAGATTGATAGAGCCAGAATAAATCGCGCTCTGGTCGATGTTTATATGTACCTTGGCGATTTTAAAAAATCACAAACTGCCGCACAAAAGGCTATTAGCACTTTCAGAAAACTCAAAGCTGAGTCAGATCTGATAATGACAGAAATTAATTATGCCAACCTTTTGCATCGTCAGGATCGACACAAAAAAGCAGAGATATTATATAGAAAGGGAGCCGATTACTTTACGAAAAATGGAAATAATCTGGCGGCGGCCCGATGCAATTATAATCGGGCCAATACTCTGGTTCAGCTTTTCGATCTCGAAGAGGCAAAGATATTATATGAAGAGGCAAAACAAGCATATACTAATGCTGGTTTTACTCTCGACGCCAATGATGCCCTTTATGGTCTGGCCTGGCTGAATATGCTTACCGGCAGATTTCATACCGCCATTAAGAATCTTTCGGTCTGTAAAAAGATATATCATGATGGAGGTGACCCCAGAGGCGAGGGATTATGTATTCTCGATCTGGCCGAGGTTTATCTCGGACTTGGACTTTATTCGGATGCCATTGAAGCAGCAAAAGCGAGTAAAAAGATTTTTTCCCGGCTGAAGTTAAGGTATGAATCGGCAAAAGCATCATTATTTTTAGGCCAGTCAGCTCTGGCGCTTGGTCACAAAAAAATGGCAACACGAGCTTGTGATGAGGCAGCTAATGGTTTTCGGGCGGACAAAAATATTGGTTTTACCGGGGTCACATATTTGTTGGCGGCCGATCTTGCCGACCAAAATCATAAATTTAAAAAACAAAAACTCCGATTGGCCCGATCGTGTTTCAAACGGACGCAATTGCCGCTATGGGAAGCAATTGCTGATTTGCACCGGGCAGCCGATCCCAAACACGCTGAAGCGGCTCTACAGAAAATCTCAAAAAACCGCGCGGCACATAATGTTCCTCACCTTTATGCGATGTGGCAAATATCCAAAGGCGACCGAAATGCCGAAAGGGGGAATTTTGAATCGGCCCGCCGCTGCTGGCAAAAAGCCGCCGACCGACTTGATATGGTGCGCGCTCAACTTCCCCCGGTAGAACTGCGCAATTCATATGGCCATAGTCTGCGCTCACCTCATCTTCGTTTAATTTCCTCCGAATTACAAAATAATAGCCGCAGGGCATCGGCTTGGCTTGAAAGATATAAAACAGCTGGGATATGGTCACCGTTGCCTGTTGCGGAAAAATTTCAAGACAAACGAAAAGCAGCTGAAAAAAGTCTTTGCCTTCTGGCCAGTCAGGTAGCGGCCTTGGCCGGACAGATCTATAGTAAGACGGCTCAAAGGAATTTTCCAACGAAAACGTCGCAAAAAAAAATATCAAAACTTCAGAGCCAAATTCGCGGATATATTGTGGATATCGAAGAATCAACTGAATCATCAGTTGGCTCAGTTAACCGGCTGGTAGATGATATCAGAAACATTTCATTTCAAATGCCGATTGTGCAGTTTCATCAGCAGGAAAATGATATAATTGCCTTTGTTCATTGCGATGGCAGAATGTCGACATTTCGACTATCCGGTGGTATTCTTAGGCTCAAAAAAGCCTTAAGACGGTGGCGCTTTATACTTGAGGGGGAGTTGCTTACCGAACAAACTGGCGGAATATGGGATTACGAACCGGAACAAGCCCTCTGGGCTGATCTTGGTGACTGGCTATGGTCTCCATTGGGAATTGACCGGAATAATTCCAAAGTATTGATAATTCCAGAAGGGGACACGGCCAACCTGCCATGGCAGGCACTAAGTGTAAAAGGTGAGAATTTGGGAAATTATCATCACTTTATAATTTCACCCAGCATAAGACATTTTATGGCGGCTCAAAATAGGAACTTTGACTCCACTAAGATTGAGGTTTTCCGGGGAAATGCTGATAATTTACCAAATATTGATAAAGAGCTTGAAATTTTCGAGAAAAGGATTGAGAAAAATATCAATTTACATCACCCATGCAATCGTGACATGTGGCCATCATCGGGCGATGCTATGGTTTGGCATTTTGCCGGACACGCGGTTTTGAGAGCCGATAACCCGTTTTATTCCCATCTGCTTCTGGAAGACGGCCCCTTATTCGCCGTCGATTTTCGTCTGAAACAGTGTCAGGTCGGTGTGGTATCATTGGCCGCCTGTCGTTCGGGTGAACAGGTTTCCATGCCTGGTGAGGAATCAATCGGTTTGATTCGATCGTTGCTTGAGATGGGTGCACGTAATGTTATTGCCAGCCGCTGGCCCGTATCTGATAAGTCTACGGCGATGTGGATGAGTAAATTCTATGATAGTTTTTTCAAAAATTATAGTATATTGGAATCAGCGCGCATTGCTGCGGAATCGGTAAAGAAAGAATTTCCGTCGGCATACCACTGGGCAGGTTTTGCAGTCTTTGGCGCTGGTAATATGGGAGGCAGTGGTGAAAAATAAACTTCATACAAAAATCGGATTTTGTTTTATTCTGGCTTTTGTCCTTTTAATCTCAATTCCATCATTTTCAAAAAAGGGTCAGGAAAGGTTTAAGCCTGATGAACTGATATGCGAGATGATGCCGGGTTACAGCGTTGATATTATCAATGATCTATTTGGAACTTCGGTAAAGGGTTATCAGGAACAAACAGACTGCTACTTATTATCAATTCGTCCCGACCAGAACGCCGAAAGCCTGGCTGTGGTAATTGGCGCAATGCCGGAAGTTCTTTACTGCAAGGCAAATTATTATCTTTCTGCGCCCGAGGCTTTTCAACGCAGTCAACCATTTTTGGAGGATCAGGGGATAATAACTTATTCAATCCAGCCAGCTGCAATTGCTCTTGATTTACCAACGATTTTACAAACTGTTGATGGGGCAGACATTAAAGTAGCAGTTATAGACTGTGGCGTGAATTTGAATCATCCAGTGTTTGATAACAGCTCCGGCGAAGTGTATTATGGCTGGGATTATATCGATAATGATCCGATTTCCAACGATGAACCGGGTGGTATTTGCTCCGGGCATGGGACTTTTGTGGCCGGCGTTATTAAGTTGGCCGCCCCGGCTTCAGATGTATATTGTTATCGGGTTCTTGATACCACCGGAACTGGAAATGGCTATGATATTGCCAGCGCCATAATCAGTGCTGTCGATGAAGGTTGTCGGGTAATTAACTTAAGTCTTGGTATGGTGGGAATTCACGAAGCAGTTGATGAAGCAATCAAATATGCCGAGCATAATAACGTTGTCGTTACCGCCGCTGCCGGCAACGAGGCAACCGATAGCAATCTTGACTTCCCCTTCCCGGCTTCCCGCGCTTATTGTATAGCAGTAGCCGCCGTTGATTCGATGAATTTATTGGCCGACTTTTCTAATTATGGAATCAAGGTCGATATTTGCGCCCCCGGAACCGGAATATTATCATCATATTTGGAATCGTATTTCGCCTGGTGGGATGGAACCAGCTTTTCAACTCCTTTCGTATCAGCCCAAGCGGCACTGATTCTGTCAATCAACCATTCAATGACAAGCATTGAAGTGAGAAATATTATTGCCAATTCTGCCGTAAATATTGATCAGATTAATTCCGGGTTTGAAGGATTATTGGGTGATGGTATGATCGATATCGGTGCTTCAATTGAAGCAATAATTCAGAACCTTATGGGTGATTACGACGAATCAGGATCCTTAAATATCCTGGATATAATTTATATAATTAACTATATCTACAAAGATGGCCCGGCACCAATTCCTTTAATTTCAGGGGATATGGATTGTTCGAACTCGATCAACATCCTTGATGTTATATATTTAATTAATTATCTTTATAAAGATGGCCCGCCCGCTTGTCAATCAAGACAATTCTAAATTTGTTCTTATTGAAAAATTAAGAGACCGGAACCGATTTTAATCGATTTCGGTCTTTTTTTATGCCAAAAATAAATGTTACTTTGCCCTTTTCCTGTCAGATAATATAAGCCAAAAATATTCTTCTTTTTTATCCGGTAGATATACGAAATCGAATTGGTCTCCCTCTGTAATTTGTAAGGAGATTGCCGGAAATCAGGAAACTTAAAAACATAAACCAAATGGAGGTTCTTATGAAAGTAAAGCGCTTTGGGGTGGCAACACTGATTATCGGATTGAGCATCATTGTTCTTTTGAGTGGATGCTCAAGCGACAATCTGTCAGGAACGGCCAATTCAGTAACTTCCCCGGACAGCGACGCGAGTGTAGTCTATTCGGTTGGGAATGGTCCCCTTAAGATCAATGCTCAAATTAAAACGACCGATCAAAATCAGCTTCAGTTGACATTTGAAGGAACTAACGATGTGGCGGTAGCGATGCAAAACTGCGAAATCGTTCGTTACAATAATGAAATGGATTCGCCGATTCCTTTTGTCGACATAACCCCCGGCGAAATGGCTATGGTATGGGGCAAAGCCGAACAGAATGGGTATATCAATGCCTACTGCATCAAATTGTATGGCGAGGATTGTCCACTTTATGATGTCGCATTTAGAGACACTATTGCTACTATTGATTATTCGGGTGGAACATTTACCGTCAATGGCCGCGATGAAACCATTGCTATTGACGAAAATACAGTTATTTCGACGCGGGTCGGCGGTGTACATAATCAGTACCATGACATGCAAGCAACTAGTAACCAATATCAAACCGGTTCGGCTGGCAAAGTAATGGGTGCGCAGGACGTAATCCTTGAATTTAGCGATTTGCAGGTTGGCTACGAAGTCGAGGTAAGAGCCAATATCATCGATGAAAATAACCTGCTGGCTGTCATTATTAAGGTCCCGCATAGCAATTACAAAGAGTGTATCCAATTTGGCGCCTATCTGGCCTCGGTGGATGCCGAAAATCGTACGGTTACATTCGATGATCTTGCCTGGAATGGCTTGGTTTGCCAGAATGCCATCCTCATCGGATTAGATGGAGAAACATTAACGCTGGAAGATTTTGCCGCGGGCGAATATGTAACAGTAAAGGGATTCGCATTGGAAGGCGATGAACTGAAAATCTGCCGGATGGAGAAGGCGGAATTTGAGGGTTAGGGTCTTATGGCTAATAATTCGGCCTAATAACCAACTGGCATTTTTTCTATTTCTCGGATACGGGTGCAAAATTATCTTGCACCCGTCTTTTTAATTTAAAATAGTTTTTTGGCGATAAATAAGATTTGGATCCCCTCCCACATTAGACTCCATGCGAATTATTATATAACAGATGGTTGCACAATTCGTCTCATTGGGGGGCTTTGTTATTCTATCTAATATTTGGAAAAGGCATTTTGACCCTAATTTTCTGATAGTTATCTGATTTAACATCGATCGAGGGCAAATATATTATGGACAAAGAAACGGGCAGGTAAAATACCTGCCCGTTCAAAATCACAAATCGTTAAAATAATCAGCCGCCTATTGAGAACTGGGCTCCCATGGTCAATTGAATCATCATCGGTGTGGTCTCAGCCATGACAACATGCAGTCTCGGCATTCCAAACAGATGCACATTATCAGATACCTGTTTGCGCCAAACAAGACCGGCATTAAGGCCCAGCTGCATGCCACCGTAATCATAAAGACCGGTGCCGCCCGTCAGGAATAATGATGAATTACGAGTTTTGCTGATGCCATATAAAGCGTTGACAATCACATTAAATTCGGTCTGACTTTCGGATATGTCGATTGCCGGAAGACTAAGGGCCAAATTGGCCGGCGCTGTCATTTTAGCGGTGTAGCTTTGAAACATCAGTTCACCGCCGATAAATAGATTGTCCTGGACGCCATAGTAAAACTGACCGCCAAAACCAATTCCGGGACCGTAGGAGAATTCGGTACTGGCAATTGAGAAACTTGAAAAGGCAGTGCCCATTCCAAAAGCGTAGCCAAGATGACCGGTTGCCCACATGTCGCCTTTGTTATCCCACTTCTGCGCACTTACCGACGCTGAGATCACCAGACAAAACATGGCGAAAATAATAATGGTTCGTTTCATTGGAAACTCCTGTTAAAGGTTTATATTTAATCTCAATTAATTTTTGAATCCTATTGGTAATGTATACTTATAAGAATTATCGTCCGGCGAAACGAAAAGCTTAAACAAAAATGCTTGAATAGCAGAATTACTACAAGTACTGTTCAATTAATGCCAAATTGATAAATTAAGAGACGAGCTTCCGTTTTTCATAATAGGCGCATTCATGATCAAAGCGACAATTATTACCGATATCCAGCTTTGGAATACCTGCTTGCCTGTTCAAATCAAATAATTTGACTACAAAGTAAATTGAATTTTCGGCTGAAATTCATTCAAAATCTTCTCCCGCCAACTGCATTTGCTCTCAAACATTGCTCAATTATTGAACATAAATGCCGATTAAGATTAAAAGCAATGAGTATCAATAAAATCAAATTACAAAAATCAAGGCCTCAAAAAAGTCGTTTAGACAAGGCAGATTTATCAGCGCCGATTGAATCGGCCGATGAAATAATCAGAAAGCAAAACGAATTACTCGATACTATTCTCAATTCTATATCTTATCCATTTCTGGTTATTGATGCCAACAATTATACTGTCAAGAAATTCAATCGTGCGACAAGCCAAGACAATCTACCACCGGGGACAGCTTGCTATCAAGTGACACATGGAAGCAGAACACCCTGCCACGGAGACAATCATATCTGCCCCATCAAGGAAATCAAAAAAACAAAAAAACCGATTGTGGTTGAACATATTCATGGCGATAATGACGGCAATTCAAGAGTCATTGAGGTCCATGGGTTCCCAATTCTAAATGATACTGGCGATGTAGTTGAAATTATCGAATATTTTCATGATATCTCCGAACGTAAACAGGCGGAAGAGGCCTTAATAAAGAGTGAGAAAGAGTATCAGCAGCTTTTTAATGGCATGATTAATGGATTTGCTCTTCATGAACTTGTCCGTGACGATTCCGGTAACCCGATCGATTACAAATTTCTTCAGATAAATCCGGCTTTTGAAAAATTGACCGGTTTAAAAGCCGCCGATCTAATAGGCAAAAAGGCGTACGAATCTCTCCCGGGTTTGGAGTCTTTTTGGCTCGAAAAATACAGTAAGGTAGCTATAACTGGTGAACCAGTTCATTTCGAAAATTATAGTACGCCTTTGGCAAAGTATTTTGAAGTAACTGCCTACCGACCAGCCGAAAACCAATTTGCCTGTATAATCACCAATATAACCGAGCGTAGAAGAATGCAGGAAGACCTAAGAATCGCCTATGAACAATTGGTTGAGGAACAGGTTGAGCTCAGAAGAAAAAATAAGACTCTAAAAAAGACTGAATCTGATTTGCGAAGCGCCTATGAAAAATTAATTACTGAACAGGTGGCGCTCAGGGCCAAAAATATCGCTCTGAAAGAGGTACTGGGTCAGATTGAGTCTGACAAAAAGCAACTGCAGATTCGGATTCAAAACAAAGTTGAAAGAATTATCAAGCCGATTATTAGAAATCTTGAACCAAATATTAACACCTCCAGCAAACGATATTTTAAACTTTTGGAAAACTCTCTCAACGATGTTACCAAACCGTTTAATAATCGTCTGGAGAAAGACCAATCTATATTATCACCACGTGAACTGGAAGTCTGCAATATGGTAAAGGACGGTATGTCCTCAAAAGATATCGCATCGTCCCTGAATATATCTGTTTATACTGTCCACAATCAACGACGTAGCATTAGAAAAAAATTGGAAATTAATAAAAAGACAAATTTAGTCTCTCTCCTGCAATCCAATTGACCCTCTTCGTTCAAAACCCACCTGAGCAATACCACCAACCTATTGTCGTTTAGACAGATAGCTCTGCTGTAGGCATTGACTATATGCAATAGTCAATTTATAGGTAATCTTCAGTTATTAATACTTCTCAGCTTATCTCGATAAACTTAAGCAGAGACATAAAAATGCATGTTAATGATGCTGTGGAAATAATCCAACTGTTTCCATAACAAGTGGGGACTTTAAGTTATATGAGGAGGGGGAATCAATGAAAAGATTTGCCACAATCTTAACCGTTTTGATTTTAGGTCTGACAGCTTCAGTCTGTTCGGCTCAGGGTCTGACGGTTATTGTTGACAAAATCAAGGCTGTCGAGGACAAACTGGATCAGGTCGACGCTACCTTAAATGGGGAGATTGAGAAACTGAATGGACGTCTCTCCAATTTTAAGCCGACTGCTAGTGCCGGTTCGACAGAATCTGTTAAGGCATTACAATCTCAGGTTAATGCACTGTCAAATGAACTGGAGTCGATAAAAGGTTTATTGGCATCCAGTCAGGATCAGCAGCAGGTTGCTTATGCCGATCTCTATCTGCAAATAAGCCAGTTGGGTCAGGAAATTACTGATCTTCAAGCAAATAGCGCCGAAGAACCACCGCAATATGCCGGACTTGAAACACCAGTCGTTTTTGAACAGCACGAAGAGACCCCAGCTTGGAATAATCCCGGTCTGGAAATCTCCGGTTTCTTTGATGTTGTCTCGAGCTATGAAGAGGCTGCCTTTAAGCATGGCGAATATGAAATTGGCGAAGCTGAACTTGGTATCGGCAAGGAAATATCAGAGAATATCGCTGTTGAAGCGGCTATCGCCTACAACAGCCATGACGGTGTTTTCGAACTCGGTTGCGCTATTGTTGATATTCATCTGTTTGGCGAAGAATGTGACGACGCTCCGCTTTGGAATATGAATGGTGCCGGTCTGGTTTTCGGACAGTTTGATGTCCCGTTTGGTATCAGCCTCAATTATTATCCTGCTGTTGATCGCAAACTAATTTCTGGTCCGTCGGTAGTTGGTTATACCCATGATGGTTGGAACGATTTTGGTGTCCAGTATTATATGGATATCAATTTCGCCAATTTTGTCACCTATTGGGTCAACGGATATGAGTCTTCATTTGAAATAACCGAACTATCTTTGGCAACCGAACTTGGTCTGTCGATTGGTGATGAAGTCGATGATACCCCTCTTGACGCTTTTGGTTTCCGTCTCGGTTTGACACCGCTGTCATTTTTAGAAATCGGCAGCTCGTTGGCTTTTGGCTGGAACGAAGAGCACAATAACGAAATGTCATTGTTTGGTATCGACGGACAGTTTGAATGGAATAATTTGCATTTTAGAAGCGAATATATCGTTCATCAGAAGCATAAAACTTATAATCAGGAAGATGATAAAGGCTTTTATGCTCAGGCTCTTTACAGCTTTGGTAAACCGTTCGCGACTTTCCGTTACGGTGGAACCAAATTTGACGGTACCACTACTTGGGCCGAAAGTTTTGCCATTGGCGCCGGTTATGAATTAACCGAAGGTGCTGAAGTTCGGGTCGAATATCTGATCAATGATGAAAATATAACAGATAATCTGTCAATGCAGTTGGTCGTAGGATTTTAAAAATACAGTATTAATCTATATAAAAGGGAGTAGAAAAATGTTTAAAAACATGAAACTTGGGACAAAGATTGCGCTGGGATTCTCGGTAATCCTGGTGATGCTGGCGGTAGTCTGATATATGGGCTACAACGGCATGGAAACGATGTCGGTCAAAGTGGAACTGTCTGATGATTGTGCCAATACCATTCAACATGCAATGGAGATAATGGACCATCAGCAGGAATATATGCTAACCGGCGATGAAGAAGCGGCCAAGGGGTTTGACGCTACGGTAATTGAGCTTTTGGAAGTAGCGAAAGAAGCCGCTGAGTCTGCCGATGCCGGATCGGAAGAACAGGTACAATTACAAAAGGTAATGGTTCTGACCAAAGAGTTTGATGGCTACTTTGACGAATATGTGGACCTTAACAATGACAATCAAAAGGTAGCCGATGAATGGCGAGTAATCGGAGCATCAGTTGGTGAGGTTACCGAAGGTGTCATGGTTGAAATTATTGACCCGATGAAAACGTTTGCCTTCAACAATAATGACTTAGCGGAAGTTCAATCGTGGGGCGGTATTGATGAGGTTATGAATGAAGCTGTCACTCAGCATTTTCTTGAACTGCGGATTCAGGCTATTTATTATATGATGAAGCAAAATGAAGAACAATGGGCCAAATTCAGCCAAGCGCAACAAGATATGAAAAATGGTCTTGACAAATGGGCCTCAGTTTGCAATGGAATTGATTTACTCGATGAACCGAAAAAAATCTGAGAGGATTAATTGCCAATTACACTCAGACTTCCGAACACTATTATAGTAATATTCAAAATCAGCAACGATTGGTAAGTAGTATAGATGCCAAGGCCGAAGAATTAGTTGAAATTGCCGAAGATACACGAATGGATGCCAAAAATGCCATGGAAGCAGCGCAATCCAGCGCTATTACTTTTATTACTATCATTTCAGTAGGTGCCATAATACTTGGTATAATTGCGGCTTTCTTTATTATTATTTCAATTACCAGACCAATTAATAGAATAATTAACGATCTCACCGAAGGTGCCGAGCAGGTTGGTTCTGCCTCTGAGCAGGTCGCATCGGCGAGTCAATCACTTGCCGAAGGATCGTCGGAGCAGGCCTCATCGCTTGAGGAAACCTCATCTTCATTAGAAGAGATGGCAAGCATGACTAAGCAGAACGCAGATAATGCCCGACAGGCTAACGGTCTTGCCTCCGATGCCAGCACCGCCGCCGATAAAGGTATGACTGCCATGACCGGCATGTCAGCCGCGATGCAGGAGATCAAGAAATCATCCGATGAAACCGCCAAGATTATCAAGGTTATCGATGAAATCGCTTTCCAGACCAATCTGTTGGCTCTCAATGCCGCCGTTGAAGCGGCCCGCGCCGGTGAAGCTGGTAAAGGTTTTGCCGTTGTCGCCGAGGAAGTCAGAAATCTGGCTCAGCGTTCCGCAGTAGCAGCGAAAGACACCAGTTCCCTTATTGAAGGCTCACAGAAAAATGCTGAAGCGGGTGTCAAATCAACCGAAGAGCTGGTTGAAATTCTGAAAAATATCACCGGTGGTATCAAAAAAGTAACCGATCTTCTCGGTGAAGTCACCGCCGCCAGCGATGAGCAGGCGCAGGGTGTTGAACAGGTGAATGTTGCCGTTGGCCAGATGGATCAGGTTACCCAGCAGAACGCTTCCAATGCCGAAGAATCATCGTCGGCCTCAGAAGAGTTAGCGTCGCAAGCTCAGGAGATGCAGAGGGTCGTTGCTGACCTGAATTCTATCGTCCACGGTGCCAGCGCCAATTCGATGGAAAACAGATCAGCCGCATATACCAGCCAGAAACGCAATTCAAACATTATTCACGAGTCAGCTTCCAAAAAAGCGACCAGTTTATTAAAAGCGAAATTGCAAAAGATTAATAAGAGGAAGAACGATAAACATACTGACGTCAAAACCAGTAAGTATAGTGCCAGCGCTGAAGAAGTGATTCCGCTTGATGAAAAAGAGATGGCTGAGTTTTAGTACAAATCCAAAATGCGGAAAATAATTGGGGCAATTTTATTTTCCACTTTAAAAAACCGCGAGTGATTAGTCACCCGCGG
>JAQBFG010000054.1:0-4000 GCA_032123495.1 Candidatus Zixiibacteriota bacterium
CCTTCGAAGGACAGGCGTTTTCCCGATTTTATATTTTTTCGCCTTTTTCCACAGTTTTGGCTGGGTGGCGCACCCCTTGGGGTGCGGAAATGTTCGGGTCGCCGCACCCGACATTAATCGGTCAGATCCGGTAGGGCAGAACCCAAAGCGAAGCGACGTGGTTCTGCCAAATATATTATTTCTGTATAATTTTTCATATACAGATAGGTGCGGTTTGAATTAACGGTGATTTGGTGGGAATATTGTTTAGAAACCCACCATTAATAAGGGTCGCCCCGGCACCTTCTCGTTACTTATGAGATGTAGTACAGTAATTTAGATTTATGCATTAAAACAAATTTAATATTCTATTTACTTTTTGCATAATTCCCGGGGATGTTTCTTTATAATATTCTTAAGTAATATTCGATCTTTCTTTATTGTTTTATCATTCTTTAATGCGCTGTCTACCCATTTCATAGCTTCTTTCGCACCTGTTGAAACATGATCTGAAGCCTGGCAATAATATATCCACCGCCCGACCTTTCGACTTTTTACAAGTCCTGCCTGCTTCAATATTGACATATGTTTTGAAACAGTTGAAGGTGCCAAATTAAGCAGCTCGATTATTTGACATGCACATAATTCTTTACCTTCTAACGCTAATAAGGATCGAATTCTATGTGCATCTGAGAGCGATTTTACTACGGCAATAAAATCATCCATCATAATCTCCATTATAAAAAAGGCCACTAATCATAAATAAATGATTATAAATCATATGATTTTCCTTCTTCCATTTTGATAACTTTTTGAGCTTTTCGAGCGGCATCAGGATTATGTGTTACCATTATGACAGTCTTCTTGTTATTCTGATTTATCTCTTTTAAAATATCAAGAATTTCTTCCGATAGTCCCGGATCCAGATTCCCGGTTGGTTCATCAGCCAGAATAACATCAGGGTCATTGGCAAGCGCTCTTGCGATAGCTACTCTCTGTTGCTGTCCGACAGATAACTCTCTCGGCAAAAAATCAAGCCTGTTGGTTAGCCCCAAATTTCCAAGAAGATATGCAGCTCTGTCTTTGTTACCATTTTTCAAATTTCCGTTTTGCAGAATCGTTGGCAGCATTACATTTTCTATAGCTGTCAGATAGGGAATAAGATTAAAAGTTTGAAGGACAAATCCGATCTTCAAGTTTCTGTAATGGGCCAATTCCCCTGCACTCATGTCATAGATTGATTTACCATTAAATAAAATCTTCCCTGACGAGGGCCGGATTAATCCACCCAGAGATAATAATAGTGTAGATTTGCCGGAGCCAGATACACCGGTTATTGCTATAAAGCTTGCCGGCTCGATATTAATAGAAATATTATCAAGGGCATGGACCGGAGTTTTTCGATGAGAATATATTTTTGTTAAGTTCTGAATATCTATCAATTTTAAATCTCCTGCATTATTACGGCGGGATCCAATTTGGTTGCCCGGTAAATCGGAAACCAACTACCCAATAATGCTATAATTACAGATATTGCAATTGCCCAGAAAATATATTCCGGAAATGGCGATATCTGTAAATCCGAAAAATGGGGACCAAGAATAATTGCCGAAGCAGTACCGACCAAATAGCCGAAAATACCGCCAATCAATCCAAGTATAATCGCTTTTGTAAAGAATAATCTGTAAATGCTAAATTTGGGAATGCCCAATGTAATGAGAGTCCCAATTTCTTTTCGCCGTTCCTCAACATTAGCCCAAATATAATTGCCAATTGATATCGCCCCAACGACAATTATAATAACCAAAAGTACCAATGATATTTTAGATAACAGATTGTTTGTTTCTATTTGAGTATTTACAATATGATTAATTGTTGTGATTTTCGTGTCTGGTAAAATATTTCTTAGTTTACCCAGAAGACCGTCGGAAATAGCACTGCAACATCCCATAATTTCGATATTGCTTATTTGCGAACCAACTCCCAGCAGGTTTTGGGCCGTATGCAAATGGACAAAGAGACGATCATCATCGATGGTGCCGGTTTCAGACAGGACATGTTTAACGGCAAACTTAAAACCCTCGATTTCAATATAATCATTATTTTTAAGTTTCAATCTTTCGGCCACCGCACTGCCGATCCAAATATCAGAACTGCCGAGAGAATCGATACCTTTCCTTTGGGCCTTGAGGTCATCTTCGGATAAAACGGTTTCTTTCGATTCCGAAGGGGCGCAAGCCAACTCCAATTCAGCACCCATCAATCCCGATGCCTGCCAGATTGGCTTGGAGGCGAGTTCATTTCGGGGAAGTATGCCGGTTAAAACGACAGATTGATTTTTTATTTTAATTCTACGGCTTAATTTAGGTGATAAATTATCAACACCAGGAATCATCGATGTTACAATTCGCTCAACATACTCCTCTGGGAAAGTCGGAGCATCGATATCGGCAGAAAAGTAATCATCCACTGATGCTCCCTGGGGAAGAACCTGAATATTGGCACCCAAAAGATCAAGTTTTTTCGCAACCGCCTGTTTGGACACTGTCGTTATCGAGTGAATTCCAACAATTACGGCAATCCCCAAGGTAATCGCCAAAAGTCCGGAAGCAAGCCTGCCCTTTCTTACTAACATTTCCTTGAAAACAATGTAATGCAGGCTGAATTTCATTTATTGACCCTTTTTATCAGTGGTCGTTTTGGTCGGTGCGCAGGTTTTCCCGCTACTGGGCGGACAGCATCCACTACTGACTTTCTTAGTCGCTGCTTGTACTAATTGACCAACTTCCACCGGACCATCAAATTTACCGGTCAGTTGGCCCTGGCTATTGATTACAATAGTCACGGGCTTGGATGCATTTGGGTCAATTTTTAGCTCTTTTAAAAAGGTTTCTTCACTTTGATCGGTCAAATCAATTATTACGATTTCACACTTACCCTTCAATTCGCCACAAGTGGACTGGCAACTACTCAAGACGTTTGATTCATCACTCATTCCTGGTGTAGATGCGCTAATCAACACAGAGCTACCCGACTGTAGAATCTTAAGAACATCTGCCTTTTTTAAACTTGGTACCATTTTTACCAGTTTATCGGCCGAAGCCTGATTTGCGAGAATCCCGCCAGCCATCGCTCCATTCCTGGCAAAGATTAGTATCAATGGAAGTGGCGCGCCTGTTACGCCGTATTTTTTTACAAGAGCAGAATTGGCAGGGTCAGAACGAATAAGTTTTATACTGATAGCATTTTCAATTTGGTCGATTGAACTATTTATCAAATTTTGGGCCTGTTCAAGTCCACTAACACCCGGCTCGTAAACCAGTAAGAAAACTACCTGGTCTGCCTCGACAGCTTGGGCCAGTTCATTGTCCGCACCCGCAAACGCCCCTGATGCAATAATTAAAATGACGAAAGTTGATAGAATAATTTTTGGCAAAGACATAAGATACTCCTCTATAATTAATTCTTAAATTTTCGAACAGGGAAAAGGCTCCAATAAAGGCATGGTACTCCAAAAGGTAAGACTTTATGTTCAATTCAACACTTCGTTAATTAGCGAAATATAGAAGCTATACTGATTTTGTCAAGAGTTTCTTTTTCAATGGGACAAACACACTTTAGTATTAGTGTCAAATCAATTTCCCCACCAAATCGCGCTTAATTCCAACATCTCCCCTGCTATTAGACTGAATAAAACAAGGGAGTATTATGTCTATTAGAACAAAGCCTTTATGCAGGCGGATCAGAATCAACATCGGGTTGATAGTCTAAAGTCAAAAAAAACGGAACACTTGTCCTTTGAAGGAGGAAACCAATTTGGTTGTAACCTCCTGAGATAGACTGAGTTACAAGGAATAATTGAGATTGCCACGCTTCGCTCGCAATGACGTGAACGGACATACAAGGGCATCTGCCGCGCACTAAAATTAGCAGAATTGGCAGAACCGCGTCGCTTTGCTTTGGGTTCTGCCCTACAAGAAACTTTCGCGGGAATGACGCTGGGCACAATTAAAAAAGGCAG
>JAQBFG010000055.1:0-10210 GCA_032123495.1 Candidatus Zixiibacteriota bacterium
ATATTATCGGAAAAATAAAAATATGACAAAACGCCTGTCCGCTGAAGGAGAAAAGCCTTTTTGGGATACAGGCATAAAACATAACAGTTTAAAGGGAATAATTATCACCGACAACTTTTCTCTTGATATATTTAATAATTCTAATAGATTCCCCCCACGTTATGGAACTGAATTTAAAATCCAAATTACAATATCTGTTCAAGTTCTCAGAGACACAGATATTAATTACAATGTCAATTGTGGTCGGGGCGGGAACCGCCTTTGGTGCAATCTTTTTTATCAAACTGATCGAATATTTCAGGGAGATATTTTTTGGCTATTCCGAACAGGTGATGACCTCGCTGGTCGGTTCTTTTGACTACTGGACGCCGTTGATACCAATGATCGGAGCGCTTATTGTCGGACCGATTGTTTATAAATTTGCGGTGGAAGCTCGGGGGCATGGTGTTCCCGAAGTAATGGATGCGGTCGCCAGAAAGGGCGGAATAATTCGTCCCCGGGTTGCCCTGGCCAAAGCGGTCGCATCGGCCATCTGTATAGGGTCCGGCGGTTCGGCCGGACGTGAGGGTCCGATTGTCCAGATCGGTTCGGCGATCGGTTCCAGTATTGGGCAGTTATTTAAGATGTCCGGATCGCGCGTAAAAATTCTTGTCGGATGTGGTGCCGCGGCTGGAATTTCGGCGGTCTTTAATGCCCCGATTGCAGGAGTGATATTCTCACTTGAGATTATATTAGGCGATTTTGCTATCAAAACATTTTCACCGGTTCTGTTGGCCTCGGTTGTTGCCTCGGTTGTGACAAGGGCGTTTATTGGGGATCATCCCGCTTTTGAAGTTCCCGATTATAGTTTAGTATCTGCGGCTGAAATACCGCTTTATATGATCCTCGGATCTGTCTGCGGTGCGGTTGCGGTTTTGTTTACCAAAACGCTTAGCGGTTTTGAAACGTTCTTTGATAAACTCAAAATGCCGCCAATGCTTAAACCGGCTTTGGGCGGATTGATTCTTGGTATAATTGGAATGTTCTACCCGCAGGTTTTTGCCGATGGTTACGAGACTATAAAATTAACGCTTTACGGAAACATGATGGTCTGGCTGATGCTGATTTTGATATTTCTGAAAATTATTGCGACGAGTTTAACGCTAGGTTCTGGCAACTCAGGCGGTATTTTTGCACCGTCATTATTTATCGGGGCTGTCACCGGCGGGACCTTTGGCTATTTTGCTCATTTATTATTACCCGGTATCACCGCCACCGCCGGAGCTTATGCATTGGTAGGTATGGCGGCTTTAGTTGCCGGCACTACCCATGCTCCTATAACAGCGTTATTAATTATTTTTGAGATGACCAGTGATTACCGAATTATTTTGCCGCTGATGGTGGCGGTGGTGTTCTCCACCTTGGTTGCCAGAAAAATATTTGAACCATCTATTTATACCATAAAACTTATCAGAAAAGGAATTTTCCTTAAGGCCGGCAAGGACACTGCTATTTTGCGGGCGTCAAAAGTATCGGAAGTGATGGATAAAGAGTTTGAAACGATTCCGACTAATCTGCCGCTGGTTAAAATTATGGAAAAGATAGAGTCATCGAAAGAAACTAATTTTATTGTTCTCGACCAGCACGAAAGGTTTGTCGGGACTATATCATTGCAGCATATTCTCGGAATCATAACGCAGCACACGCTTGATTATCTTGTTATCGCCAAAGATATTGCATCGACCGATTATGACACCGTTTGTCCCGATGATGATCTGGAGATTGCCCAGAAAAGATTTGGTCTGAGCGGCAGTTCTTTTATCCCGGTCGTCAACAGGGAAGACCCATCGCTTATTCTCGGTGTTCTTCGCCGGGAGGAATTGGTTCAATATTATAATAGGAAATTGGTCGAATCGTTCAGGCAGTAATATTATTTAACTAAATTATTATTGTCCATTCTCGACTGTTGGCAAAATTAACTTAAACTCGGTTCCAACATTTTCTTCTGAGGTCAGCTTGATCTCACCTTTATGATTTTTTATAATAGATTTGCAGTTAGCCAGACCAAGACCATGCCCGGTTTCTTTGGTCGTAAAATGAGGCTGGAATATTTTGGCCTTAACTTCATCAGACATCCCAATACCGTTATCTTTGATTGAAATTGCGACCAGATTAATACCGGCACCCGATTTAACTTCAATTTTTATTTTGCCCTTATACGATATATCGCCAGCTTCTTTTTTGTTGACTGCAAGATTTTCTATGGCATCGGCCGCATTATATAGAAGATTCATCAGTACCTGTTGAATCTGCCCGATATCGACCACCACCTTTGGTAATCTCGGTTCTATTTCAATGGAGAACATGATTTTTTTGAAACGATTTAAAGCCTTAAGGGAAAAGAGCAATTCATCAAGCAGGTTTTGTATATCATAAGGGGTGACGTCGGTTTCCAGCTTTGAAAAATCCATCATACCATCGGTAAACCGTTTCATCTTAATGATGTTTTCGGCTATTTGCCGGCTATTATCGTTGGCCTTGTCCATCTGATTTCTTTTCAGATTATGACCGAGTATTTCGGCATTGTTACCGATAATAGCCAGATAGTTGTTTAATTCATGCGCGATAGATGAGGCCATTTCCCCGCGGGCAACAAGTTTCTCCGAAAGGATCACATATTTTTCCATAATGATTTTTTCGGTGATATCTTCAATAGTCAGGATCAAACCATCACCACCGTACGGAAGATTGCCAATAGGGGTTATTCTAATGGATAAAACTTTCTCATCATAATCGGTATTATAAAAGTATCGAGCATCCTCAAACGGCTGATTAGTAGTAAAAGCGATATCGAGCATCTGCCGCCATTTGACTTTTTCGGTTTTGGGAATCAGGCTCAATAGCCGCGTTGATGTTTCATCCGGCGTAAGGCAGATTATATCACCCCGGTTTTTTTGCAGGGCGCGCAGGGAGGCATCATTTATCGATAAGATTTCATAGTTCGAGTTTATGACAATGATACCGACGGGTGAGTTATTAACCACCTTTTCATTGAATTCTTTAATGTCATAAAGATGGTCATATAAAGTCGCATTATAAATTGCATGTGCCGCCTGCTGGGCCAAAAGCTCAATTAATAACAGGTCAGGTTTTAGAAATGGCGGACTGGGGATCGAATTATCAAGATAGATTATTCCGATAATATTGTTTTTTATTTTGAGCGGAACGCACATAATTGAGTGCGAATTCAGTTCTCTCACTGATTGCAGAGAGGCATACTTTGTGTCTGACTGAGCATCTGAGATATATACCGATTGCCCGGTTGATGCGACCCGTTTGGCGATTGTTGCCGAGATTCTGATTCCATAGTCGAGCGGTTTTTCATTATTGATATCATAGGCAGCTTTGAACTTGAGCTTATCACTGTCAAGGAGCATGATAAAACCTCTCTGGGCAGAAATAATCTCAACTGCCTTTTTCATAACTATCTGAAGGATATCATCGAGTATTAGAGAAGAGTTTATCGCCAGCGAGACTTCGAGAATCGCCTTAAAATCTTCAAATGATTTTAATTGGAGTCCTTCTCCCGATTCGGCCCGAGGTGAATTTACTGAAATATCATCGAGAGTAGCTTCCATATCGGCGATAACAGTACCGGTCTGATTTAAAAATATTTTTTGACTGTCGGCATTTGATTTATCTTTGTGTTTGCCAAAGATTTCAGATGATGCCGGTTTTTGATCGCTCTGTCTGTTTTTGTTTTCCATAACCTGCGGTTTGTAAATGTTTGTTTCTTTTTCAGTTATCGGCAGATTCGGGTTTCCCCTTACATACTGTTATGACGAAATAATATAAAAATGGCTGGATTTTTAGAAAGTATCTCTATAGAATCATGTAGGGCGGAATCCCGAAGCGGTTCCGCCAATTTAATTTTATTGATATTTTAAATTATTCAGATGGCAGAACCACTTCATCCCGAACCGAAGGTCGGGATTTCGGGTTTTGCCCTACCAAATTCTTAAAACTGGTGTTTCAGCCGGACATATAATTTCATGGTGTCTTTTGATCGGTCGAGCCGCTTGGAGATATTAAGTCTGATGCTATCGGTAAATGAAAGCCCGATTCCGATAGAGTTTTTAACCTCTTCTTTAGATAGTTTTTGAAAATAATTGGCGATTTGACCAACTTCATAAAACAACCAAGTATCCCAACTGGCCGCTGGAAATTTAATTCTATAATTAATACTGCCGAGCCAATATTCAACTCCTGCGAACTCTTTATGATCATACCCGTGCAGAGTGCCTAGGCCGCCCAGGAAAAACGCCTTGTGAGTTGGAATATTATCACCGTCGACATTCCCGTATTCTGTTTTGAAAATAAGGCTGTTTTTTCTGTCAAGGGTTTGATATCGCGACGCCGATATCAAATAGCGTGTAAAATCAGATTCGTTTTGATCAATTCTTCTGGATGGTGTCCATTCAATGTCCAAATTGGCTGTCGTGAATGAATTATATGGGTAGTTATCTTTTCCATTTTTGTTATAGCTTAATTTAAAACCAAGCGATGACATTTCTTCATTGTTCATGGCGGACATTGTTAATTCTCTCATATTACCAAGCGATGAAAAGTTGGGACGGAATTCTTTTGAGCCGCCAAATAATGACCATAGGCCGCTATGAGCCGGAAGCGATTTATATTTTTCAATCTGATAATTAAATTCCAAGTCAATGTTAAGTGGAAGCTTAAAACCGACACCTATTTTACCGCCTTCCGCCTCAAAATAGTCCCTATAATCTTCTGTTACCAAAAGTGCAAAGAGTGTGTTTTCGTTTTCCGATATTATTCGGTCATCATCTGATATAAGAGATTTATAAAATGATCCACCAATTTGTAGCGACTTATTTTTTAATAAGAACTGTTTGATGCCGATATCGTACCGCCAGCGTTCGGAAGCAAAAGCATAACCACCCAATAAACTTATTTCAGGTAGTGTTGAATCACTGTTGAGATATTTATAACCGAAATATGGTGCGGCACCATCGACACGGTTATAATAAAATTTCGTCATTGATGTCAGGTTTTTAAAATTGAGATTCACCCGCCATGTTTTCGTGAAGCGATGTTTATCTTTGATATTGGTGGCGCGTATTTCCCCATAAATTGTACTATTTTTGGCATGATTCACATTGCCATTTAAGGCCAGAACATTTCCGCGAACAATTGCTTTATCGCCAATATCAATATCACCGAAAAGAGCGATAACATTCCCGCTCACTTCACCATCGATTTTAATATTGGACCAAAAACTCAGTGCTGAACCACGAACAAATTCTTCCGTCTCAACCGAGATATCTTGGTTAAGCCCAACTCTGTTTTTGGATCGGGAGCCTGTAAATTTTGATGCGGTTTTGCTCTTTTGGGTTAGAAATATCTCGATGTTACCTTTTTTGTCGGTTTCCATTTTAACATTGCTGATATCATTAATTAGAAATAATCCATTGAGACTGAAAAATCCTTGTGAGCAAAAGATAGCAGTTTCTTTTACAAAAACAGTATCATCTTTAAATTTGACATCATCGGGGCTGAAAATGATAGTTTCATTATTGTCATTGTTTTGATCATCATAAAAAGTCAGGATCGTTTGGCCATTGGAAAATGATATTTTAAGGAGATTCTCTTCATTAGTTGATAAATCATATTTTTTGTATGAATCTGCACCAGTCGCCAAGCTTGTTGACAATGCTAATATAAGACCCAGAATCGAAATTATTCTAAACATGTTTGTTTTCCTAAATCCTTAAATTATCTCTGTTTTAATTCTAAAAAAGATACAAAAAGCCTACAAAAAATATAATAAAAACTTATAAATATCTTTCTCTGTAATCACTGAGGGCCTGGATATGTGATTTGAAAGCAATCTCTTTCGGAAGTTCATCAAATCCGAAATATCTTGCGTCCAAAGCATCATCATCAGCTGATAATGTCCCTCCAATTTCAGTTGCAAGATATAGAATCAAAACGGCGTTCATTCGCGGATCATCGTTGCCTGAATAAACCTCAAAAAATGAACTGAGCCTGACCTCCAACCCGGTTTCCTCACGAAGTTCCCTCACGGCTGTTTGTGAAGGATGTTCATCCCATTCCATAAATCCGGCCGGAATACACCACCATCCAATTTTTGGCGCCACCGCTCTTTTTACCAGCAGAATCTTGTTGTCTTTAATAACAAGTGCACCGGCCGCCGGAATCGGATTATGATAATAAATAAAGTCACATTCGGGATTAATACATTTTAGTCTGGCTCGCCCGTCAAGATTTTCCTGTTTAAGTTTTTGAGCACATCTTGGACAAAAATTATATCCCAAAAAATTATCTTTTCTTTTAAACAGGAATTCTTCGTTGCTGAAATCTGTTTTCATTTCATTCTTCCTAACAGGTTACCTTGAGAATGATGGCAGTCGTGTCGTCACGAGGAGGGCGACTGTTGTCGAATTTCTGGATATCAGCAATAAGCGCATTTAAAATTTCGGTTGCACTTAGTTTCCGGTTCTCAATTGCATGGTCAATAATTCGTTGTTCGCCATACTCATTGTCATCTTTGTCCATCGCCTCCGAAAGACCATCGGTATAAAAAAGTATGAGGTCATTTTTTTCAAGTTTGACCGAATTATAATTGAATTTCATTCCGGCGAACGCACCAATGATGGCGCCTCCTTCAGATAGTGACTCATAGGAACCATCGGCTCGCACCACAATCGGATAATTATGACCCGCATTTGAATAGCTGAACGAGCATTCCCGGGAATCGAATTCGCTATAGAATAAAGTAGCATATTTTTCCGATGTCGTTGAACGAGCGATATGGTTGTTGAGGTTAAATAATATTTTTGGTATCTCCCGGCAGTTACGTGCCTCAGAGCGAATTGTCGCCTGAATCTGGGCTACTAATAGCGCGGCCGGTAATCCTTTGCCGGCGACATCGGCAATCACCATCCCAAATCGATTTTGCTCGATATCAATAAAGTCATAAAAATCGCCACCAACAATTCGTGATGGTTCTGAATAGGTACAAATACTAAAATTGTCACCCATTGGCGGACACTCTGGAAGCAAGTCGAGCTGGATCTGGCGAGCAATGGTCATCTCCTCGGCCAACCTCTGTTTTTCAAGCGAGTCGGCGTACAACCGGGCATTTGTCAGGGCGGTTATAAGCTGATTGGAAATAATTGCAAGCGTTGAAATATCTTCGGCATTATAATTGTAACCAGAGCTTTTTTCCGTTAGAGCCAGAAAACCGAGCATATGATCGGCATCTTTGAGAGGCAGGATTAGCTGGGTGCGTCTTTTTACCAGTTCTGCGGCAAGTTTGCTGTCTTCTCGATAGAGACTCATCTTGTCAAAAAGTGTTGGTGCATCCAACTGATTGACGCCGCCAAGAAACAGATCATCACGATTAATAATATAACGCTTGGGATAATCATCCGATGATATCACGGTGTATTCATTTAAGCGATCATCAAAAAGAATGAAAAAAACTTTTTCAACCATTAAGGTTGATTTTAAGGTCTGCTCAATAATGTTTCTGAGTTGAATCGGATCAAAAATAGAGATGAGCCCGCGCGACAGTTTATTTATGACATTTCTATAATCGGTTTTGGTTCTGATAAACAGTTTTCTAATCAAATTATCGAGTTGGATATTGATCGGTTGAAACAGAATCAGGGCAACGACAATAAAGCCGATATTAATGATTGTTGACTCACCTCCGAAATATGATGAGATATATGTATCGGCCTTGCTGATAAGCAAGACATATAGCCCAACGAGAATTGCCGAGGTGATCGTATAAACCAAAGATTGCCGGATCATAACCCTGACATCAAGAAAACGACGGCTGATTATCGACCAGATTATTGACCCGCCACCGATTAGCAGGGAAAAAATTAAAATTCCATCTCGCCAAAGCCCGCTAAATTCCATCGACAAGAGATTCGGGATAATAAAAATGCCGGTGTAGAGAATTATCGCCGTTGACATACCGACAATGATGATGGTCGATTGCGCTCTCAGTTTATCATTGGTAATTTTGGCACGGCCCCGAACTATGAAATACACTGCCAGAACGACATAGATCAGATTTATCAGAGAAAATAATGTATTTTCAGAACTTAAAAGGAGACTGAAACCGAGGACAAGCCATTTCAGGATATATGATATCGGTTCCAGTATCAATGAGGCAAAACCTTCGCCCGATTCTACCTCAAGAATGTTTAAGATTTTTTCCGGATTATGGAATACAAGAAGCAGCACTATATGCAATATGTATGGCAAAAATATAAGAAATTTTAGTTTGGGGCGTTTGAGAGTTATCAGTTTGTTGATAGGGAAGGCCAATGAAAACAGTAAAAAAGCAGGGAAAAACATCTCCCAGATATAATACAGATTGTAAAGCAAAGATTCTTCAAACGGGGTAGCGGCACCGACAATTGGTTTGACAATTGTTCCCAAAGCGAGAAAAATCGGTCCCAATCCGGCAAAAAACAGCATAAAACCGGTTATTTTATTTAACTGCTGAGAGAAATCATCCCTGATGACGGTAATTGCCAGAAACAGAATGATTCCGCCCAATATAAAATAGACGGCCGCAATTATCGGTTGAAGATATTCCATCGGCTTTCTTTAATTATTGTAAGTTCTTGGTCAGGGTGAACCTTGTCCCGGTTAGCGATGGTTCGATTTTCAGATCATCCATCAGCGATTTAACGATAAATATTCCCCGCCCAACCTCTTTAAGGAGATTGGCATCGTCTATTGGATTATCGACATCTTCCGGATTAAACCCTTCGCCCTGATCAATAATAACAATTTCTATGGCCGTTTTTGTTTTATCTACGGTCACAGTTACAACTTTTTCGAGAATTGATTTATTCCCGTGAATAATAGCATTGACCACCACTTCGGTTACCGATATCGCGATATCGGCGATTACCGATTTGTTCAGCCCATATTTCTCCAGAATATCTTCCACGAAGTTGTCAACATCGGGTAGATAGTCCTCCAGCGAAGGGATGGTAATGGTATTATTCTTAATAATCGGTCCGGTCATGCTGTCTCCAGTTTAATTAAAAAGGGCAGGCCAAAGAGTCAACCTACCCCATTAAAATTAGCATGCAGTTCTACATATATTAAAATGATTTAAGTGCTTCCTCGACTGAATCATAAGCTTCAAATACGGTAACTAATTTTGTGATGGTTAATAGAGATTGAATTTTGTCGGTCACGTTTGCCAGCTTTAATTCCCCATCGTTATTTCTCAGGGTGGTCAAACCGGAGATGAGGATACCGAGTCCGGTTGAATTCATCCAGTCAACGCCGGAAAGATTAATAATGACCTTCTTTTTTCCCTGATCGATACATTCATGCAGTTTTTCATGAAGGAGAGTTGCATCCGGGCCGCCCATAATTTTACCTTTTGGCTCCAGGATAAACACACCATCTTTTTCATAATCGGAAAGTTTCATAAATCACCCGTTTCTATTCAAGATATTTTGTATTAATACTTTACGTTTCATATACGGTCAAAGTTCCGGTCTATATATTGTGGCCGAATTATTTTCTTACATATAGAAAATCCAAAAATAGATACCCCAAGTCAAGCTGTTTTTTACGGGTATTGTTTGGGCTGAGATTGCCATATTTATTGTATCTGTGGGCGGCGGACGCTTCGTCTGCCCCAGCGTAACTATCCCCAAAACAAAATCGCTGCTATATCACCGTTGTTTTATCCCGTACATCTTATTTATGAAGGCAATAATACAAAAACAGGCGGGGTGGCGCATCCCTTGGGGTGCGGAAATGTTCTAACCATTAAGTGGCATAGATAGCCCACCGCTTGTGGTGGGTTGATTTTATAACTTTTCAAAAAACAAAATCCTTACAACATCACAGTTATTTTATCCCTCACATCTTAGTTATGAAACCAATAATAGCAAAACAGAAATTACAATTTTTCTACAAAGATATTGTTCGAAAAGTGCTTTTTGACAAAACGCCTGTCCTTCGAAGGAGGGAACCCATTTTCGCTGTCATTATATGAAAGTGTGTAAGTTACAAGGAATAATTGAGATTGCCAGACTTCGCTCGCAATGACGAGAAGGGGCAGGTTTTGCGAAAAAACATAAAAACGGAAAAGCACCTGTCCTTCAAAGGAGGGAACCCATTTTGCTGTAAC
>JAQBFG010000056.1:0-12087 GCA_032123495.1 Candidatus Zixiibacteriota bacterium
GATAACATCGAGAAATGATTGAATAAATGTTTTCTTGATAGGAATTGTCATCGGGTTTTTGGTATTAACAATCTGCTTGCCCAAAACTGTCGTCACTTCGAAACCGTCGATCTGCTCTAACAAGTCATCTATATCTTCAGCTCGGAAATCAATCACATTAAGTTCCAGCGCTTCCTTGTCTGTAATTGAAACCGACTGTCGGGCGGCATCCTCGGCCCATTCAGCATTGCGGCCGTTTCGTTCAGCCATCGCCTGAAGCGATGCGACCGCGTCGTTCATAATTTTTTCCAAAAGGACCGAATCGATCGGTTCACCGGAACCGGAAACAACATGCGCCGCACCGATATTGGTACTTGGTGCCATTGCCGCGATATGAGCCGAGTAGGCAATATAGACTCCGGCCGAGGCTGCCTTGGCACCCACCGGGTGTACATAAACAGCCACAGGCACCGAACTGTTCATAATCGCCTTTGTGATATCCCAAAATGAATCGTTAAACCCGCCCGGGGTATCCATCGTAATCAGAAGCAGATCGGCATGTTCGGCTTCAACGGTTTTAACCGCATCAATAACTCTATCGGCTGTAACCGTTCCAATAGCGCCATCAATGACCATATGATAGACAACCGAAAAGGCTTTTTCATTTTCATTGTTTTCTATTATTACCGATGTATCTGTTTTGGTACTATCTGATTGGGCCAAACAAAATGAGACAAATAGAGACAACAGTATTAATGATATAAATATTTTCCGCATTTTTCCTCCTATAGATATTTAAAACTACAAGAAACGGTATTTGTGCGCAACTTAAAAGTTACGCTTAGGAATTAAGCAATTTCGAAGACAACTATTATAATCTAAAACTTAGCCTTCAAGCTTTTATTTTTATAAACAAGTTTCCCGTCAAAATAGGTCCCGAGAACCTTGATATCTTTGATTTTTGATTTGGCCGTTTTGTAAATATCCTTATCCAATAGAATAAAATCAGCCTTATATCCGGGAAGCAATCGTCCGACTTCAAATTCCCGACCAACAATCGATGGTGGCGCTGAGGTAAAACCTGTTACAGCTTCGGCCACAGAAATTCTTTGCTCGGGATAAAACGGCTTTTTCACATCCGGCGCGGTACGATTTACAGCCGCGGAAATTCCTGAGATCGGATCAAGCGGTTCGATTGGAACATCGGAGCCGAATATCAGCGGAATTTTTTTATCAAGCAGCGTCCTGAATATATAGCAATTCCGCCCCCGTTGACCCCAATATTTTTCGATCATCTTTATATCAGATGGGCAGTGCGACGGCTGCACCGAGGCAATCACATTCAATTTCTTTAGACGATTTACATCGGCGCGACGAATCATCTGAAGATGCTCGATCCGGTGGTATAAACTATCTTTCAATTTGGGAGCTTTTTCAAAACAATCAATAACATTGGAAACAGCCTTATCACCAATTGCATGGACAGTACAAGGCAGATTGATCGAGGCGGCATTTTTTATAATCGAGAACATCTCTTTCTTTGTATTAGTCTCGACGCCATAACCTTCTTTTGAATTTTTATATTTATTAAAACAAAAAGCTGTCTGACTGCCAAGCGAACCATCGGCAAACAGTTTAATCCCTGAGATTTGCAAATAGTTTTGATCGTATCCTGAACTTTCGCCAACTCTTCTTAGTTTAGGAATCAGCGATGGCGGCGGATAATAATTCACCCGTAAACCAAGTTTACCATTCTGTGATAGTTCCTTATATAGTGGATATGCCTTGGGGCCATCCATCGAATGAATAGCTGTAACACCTTTGGCATAAGCTTCTTTTAATGTCTGTTTGAATAATATTTTCACCTTTGAATCTGGCGGGTCGGCGATAATCTTAAGAACCGGTTCATACCCGGGCAACTCTCTTAAGATTCCGTATGGTTCATTATTATCAAAACGATCAATCACCCCGCCTTTTGGCTCTGGTGTTTTGTTAGATATTTTTGCCAGCTTTAGAGCTTTTGAATTGGCCCAGAGTATATGCTGATCTTTTGAGTATATTGCCGCCGGCCGACCACCAGTGACCTTATCAAGCATGTACTTATCCGGCAATATTCTTTTGCTCCAACGATCAATAGCAAACCCGTCGCCAAGCACCCATTCGTTTTTGGAAAGTTTAGATGCATGTTTTTTGATCTTGTCTAAAGTAACCTCAAGACTGGTGAGACCATCAAGCCGAACATTGGCGGTCATAATTGCATGAAACCTGAAATGCGTATGCGAATCGGTGAACCCGGGAAGAATAGTTTTGCCTTTTAAATTAATTTTCGAAGAAAAAGAAAAGGACGGGTCGTCCTCAAGATTTTTCCCAACAGCGATAATATTATTACCCTGAATGATCATCGAGTCAGCCACTAAACCTTCACCGGCCTGAGTATAGATTTTTCCGTTATAAAACAGTCTATAATTTTTCAAATTTATCTCCTTTAACCCGGATATCTCCCTGTCGCTCGGTGATACGCAAGCGGTCGGTTTCTTCCAGAATCGGCAATGTATATTTTCTGGTTGTATCTAACTTTTCCCGAAGTGTCGCAACCGTTAGTTGTTGACCCTTATCAAGCATCTCGCTGATTGTCTTTAATATTTTATCCCATAAATCGCTGTGAAAGGCAAGGTTGGTCCCGATTTTAACAACTCGCCCCGCTACCAATAAATATTCAAACGCTTCTTTTTTGGTTTTGTCAGTTCCAATCAACTCTTTTAAAGAGGGTGGCGCATATTCAGCTTTAGAAAGAGTTGACTCAAGCAGATCGGCGATCTTTTTCAATTCACCCTTGATCGAAACTGTTCTATCTGGCAGGTCATAAAGATTTCCTTTTTTGACAAGTTGCTTATTCTGCACCATCAGTTCAAGAAATGGATCAACAGACACAATCGGCATCCCGACCTGCCTCGCAATTTTATCTATCCCAAGTCCATTGGCATGAGGGTTTTCGCTCAAATGAGTTTTGAGAGCGTTTTCAACTTTTGCACTAATTGTTTTCAGGTCATCGATTCGATACGCTCGACCATAATATTCAATAATCTCTGATCGATTTATTCTTTCCGAGAATTCCCTTTTTATTTCTAAGAAAGAGTAATTGCTAAACAAATAATCGCTTTTGAAATCGACTGACTGACTTTTCAAAAATTCAGTATCTATCAATTTATCTAAGGTCAGTTCGAGCCTGTTTTTTAAATAATCAAATTTAGATTGTTCCTTTTTCCGGGGGAATCTATTCAGGATATCCAAAACTGTTCCGCCCCCAACCGTTATGGCCGGTGTCGGGAGACGAACAATGTACCGATCATCTATAAATGAAAGCACCGGTTCAAAAGGCTTAAAAAAGATAATGCCGGTTTTCCCCGGTTTAATTTCATCACCATCAAATACTCGGACCTCTCCCTCGACTTCGGTGGTTCCCAAGATTAACAACAGACGTCTTCTGTCTTTGATACTTACCGGTGATTCCACAATTAATTCAACCGACAGAGCCAGCACTTCATCATCGGGATAAGCCGAAACAATTTCCGGTGTCGACAACACCGAACCCCGGGTAAGATACTGCTTATCAATCCCGGTCAGACTCACCGCCGTTCGTTGCCCTGGCGATGAACTTTCTACATTCTCATTATGCGAATGCAGGATTCTGATTTTACCTTTTTTGCGCGCAGGAAAAACGGAGACATCCATCCCGGCGGTAAAAACTCCGCCACGCAACGTTCCACCAATAACACCACCCATCCCGGGCAGAATAAACGAGCGATCGACATATAGTCGCGGTTTCCCGATATCTTCGCGAACCGTCATTTTACTTGTAAGATTATTTATCTCTTTTTTTAGAAGATCAAACCCCTCACCTGTTTCAGAAGATAATCTCACGATCGAGACATTGGACAAGAATGTATCTTTCAATTTATCTTTAATATCTTCCTCAACCAGGTCGATCCAACTTTCCTCTACTAAATCGATTTTTGTCAGTGCCACCAGACCATGCTTGATTCCCAACAAGCGCGTGATCTGAAGATGTTCCTGACTCTGCGGCATCCATCCATCATCGGCAGCCACGACTAATATCAGGGCATCAATCCCTCCGGCCCCGGCAATCATATTTTTGACAAATCGCTCATGCCCCGGTACATCAACCAGCCCGACCCGTTGCCCATCCTCGGTATCATACCAGGCAAAACCAAGATCAATTGTCATTCCCCGCTCTTTTTCTTCCGGGAGTCGATCCGGATCGATACCGGTCAAACGCGATATAATTGATGATTTCCCATGATCGATATGCCCCGCTGTACCTATAACAAACATAATTTTATAACTTGGGAAGAATAAGTTCTATTGTACTCATTAATGTGTCCAGATCATCTATGTCGATAGCTTTAAGATCGATTATAAACTTATCGTCCTTGATACGACCAATCACCGGAGAGTCCGCGGCACGAAACAGTGTCGCGATTTTTTGAGGGGAAAGTTTGCTTTGGAAAACCAGACCGGCTGATGGTAGATAAACTTCGGGAAGAGACCCACCGCCCATTTGTCCCTCGGTCGATTCTAATCTTATTTTATCTCCTGCCGAAAGTTTTTTCAATATCTGTTCACCCCGTTTATCAAGTTCAGTTTTATCAATGGAGGCAAGTCGCCAAAGTTTGATATTCTCTTTCCAATTTCCATCGAGATAATACCGTAATAGCACTTCCATCGCCGAAAAGACCACTTTATCAACCCGCATCGCCCGATAAATCGGGTTACGTTTTATTTTGGCGATTAGTTCTTTTGATCCGACGATCAAACCGGCCTGCAGTCCGCCAAGAAGTTTATCTCCCGAAAAGCAGGTTAAATCGGCACCGGAACGAACCGATTCAGGAACGGTCGGCTCTTTTGTTTTAATGAATTCCGATGTGTTGATAAAAACACCGCTACCCAGGTCATTAACGACCGGAACATTATACTTTTTACTTAATTTAACCAGAGTTTTTATATCTACTTCACCGGTAAATCCTTCGATAGCAAAATTACTGCGATGCACCTTAAGGATCAGCGCCGGGTTTTGTAACATCGCTTCTTCATAATCATTTAGTTCGGTAATATTGGTGGTACCGATTTCAAGAAGTTTTGCGCCTGATTTTTTTATTAAATCCGGTATTCTGAAACCGCCTCCGATCTGTACAAGCTCACCCCTCGAAATGACAACTTTCTTTCTATTGGCCAGAGTATTAAGAATCAGGAATAATGAGGCGGCATTATTATTGACAATCGCCCCGGCCTCGGCTAATGAGAGCAGAGACAAATATTTCTCGGCCAGTTCACCTCGTTTCCCACGTTTGCCGGAGGTTACGTCAAATTCCAGATTGCCATAACCGGTCACATTATCTTTGATATTTTCGAAAAGAGATTTCGAAAGAGGTGCGCGCCCCAAATTTGTATGAACCAATATTCCGGTGCCGTTAATTATTCGACTAATCTTTTTCTTAGAAACTAATTCTATCTCTCGAATAATTTTTCTGCGAAAAACGTCGTATGAGATCTCAGTAATTTTTTTTCCAAACTCGGCTTTTATAGTTTTCACAACCGATCTGACAATCTCAACAATTAACGGGCGAGCCAGATCAGCCGAGGCCATTAAAATAACCTTATCCGAGGTCAGAATCTCCACCGCCGGAATATCTCTTCGTGATTTAATTACAAAATCCTTTTTCATAGACCATACATCAATTCTGTTACCACCCTGCCGACCGACTCAAGCGATGCCGCAGAGCATTTATCAGCATTATCCAATGTCGTGTGCCAGTATATATAATCAAAATCAATAATAACTGCCGACTGAAGTCCTATAATCATAAATGAAAGATGATCGTCATAAATAGCATGTTTGACCGAATCAATAAAAACGGTCTCGCCCAGTTTGGCTGCAGTTTGCCAAACCAGGTCAGTAATCTCCGGTGAATATTTATTGGAATGCACCTCCCGATAGATCTTCAAATCGCTGTCGCCGATCATATCAATCACCAGAGCAAACTCATATTTTCCTTTTATATCTCTTTTTATAAAATCTTTGGCACCAAGAAAATATTCATCAAGATCGCCGGGCCGGCCAAAATCCTCGCCGTCAAGCAGAAGCAAATCTATTCCAACCTGAGGTTTTTGGGAAACAAAAAGATTAGCCAACTCCATCAAAACCGCCACCCCAGAGGCACCATCGTTAGCACCGTCAATCCAGTTTTCTCTTTTATCAGGATCAGCATCGTATTCGGCGCGTGGGCGACTGTCATAATGAGCCGCCAACAGATACCGTTTGGATATATTTTTATCATCGGGTTCAATAGAAGCAATTACATTGACCATTGTAATCGGTCTGCCGGATTTTTTGCTATTATGAATAAATTGCAATGTATCATTGGCAATTCCAAGACTATCAAAAAAGCTCAAGAAATATTCTCTGCATTTTGCCGCATTTTCGCTTCCCGGCACACGCGGGCCAAAAGAAACCTGTTTTTCCAAATATTCATAAGCTCTTTGACCATCAAAGACCGGAACCTTTGTTTGACCCAGCTTGGCATCGCACGAAAAGATAATAAGCCAGCCAAAGATTAGCCAGATGAAGTAGATGAGTTTAATATTACGCATTGTTTTAAATAAAAGGGATGAATTATCCAAATGTCAATTAAATATTTAGAACCTGATCTCGACCCAGATACGAAGTTCGCGAACATTCGATTTTCTTTTCTGAGCAACATTATTGGTGGTCGACCATTTACCTGCCAAACCTCCATTGATCTGAGATGAAAATGAATATGACATGGATGGAGTCACCACAAAGTTTGTTTCATCCCCGGTAGTACTATAGCCGCCACCTTTTGCGGCGCTTTCTTTCATTTGCCTGCGAAATGAAACGTCAGTTGACAATGATAAATTTGATCTGAATTTTAATCGTCCAAAGAATGGTAATTTAATTCCGCGGGGTGAATTAAATGAATACTTAATAGAAAAAGAAGTATTAGACAATGTTGTTCTATTTTTGCTAGTAACCTCGCCACTTTGCGAATTAAGAGATCTGCTTTCTGATACGGACCGATCGGTCATAAAAGTGAGCTGGACACCTCCCAGAACACTTGCGGTCAGCGACAAAAGCGGGCGCTGGCTGGTACTTGTTTTCTCAGAAGTCTGATAACCTGTTTGAAGATCATACGTCTTATCGACCGATTTGGTAAAGCCGGTGCGCGGCCTGAATTTCCTGATAATAGCATTTAGGAACTTAAATGTCCTTAATTCTCCGATTGTGAACTTTATATCAGGGAAAGTGGTAGAAATGGTCTTATTGCGATTGGTTGCCTTAACAATATCCCTTGTAATTTTTCTTGCAAAACTAATATCTGTTTTTAACCCTCCAAAAAACTGGGTCCCCGTCCTGAACGAATAACTCGTCAGTTTAGAGATTGCGGTAGATCTGGTCGTTCCGGAGGTTGTCGATTTAATAGGAACACCAACACCATCAGTAAATCCGAATCGGAAAGCAAGCTGCGCCCGTTCGGTGAGTCCGTTATAAGAATAACTGTACCTTTCATTAAAATCATATCCAATTGGATTGAGCCAACTGGTCAAAAATGTTAGCACTTTTGACGCTGGTCCCAGAACCCGTTTCTTGAGGCTCTTCTTTGGCTTAACTTCGGTAGAATCTATCTCCTTGGTGGAACGTCGGCCTCGATTTCTCCGATTGGCCCTTCTTTGGTCCTCTTCAACAATGCCAAGGCTAAAAAGTTTTTGATGATCAAGTGAACCATTAACACCATACGATTTGGTGGAACTGGCATGACGTGTACTATCCCTGACATCCATTGTCTCGCGATAGTCAACACTATAGATAAAATTATGAGTTAGAAACGAAAATAATGAGAATTGGTAAGTGGCGCCAAATGATTGTCCGTAACTTGTTTCTCTACCCAACCTGAAAGTTTTCGGATTAAGTGTGATTTTCACTTTATCGGGATCATTGAGATCACGTTTGGTATTCATGCTGTAATTTGTTTTCAGATTATTCGAGACATCATAATCCAATCTCGCGTTTCCGCCAAAAGTCCTTTTTAGCGTTTCAGCCACAACCCCGCTGGAGTTTTCTGAAATACTCAGGTTCCTGTCAAAATTACCAGTAGCGCTGATGGATTTCGGGAAGAAATAAAATTTGGATCCCGAAAGTTTTTTAAGCACCGGGATCGGGCTGGTCCAGAAAAATGGTTTTATACCTGGAACCCTTGCTATTCTGAATGCATAACTTCCATTCATATGATAAGTCTCGGTAAATGAAGATGGTCGCTGCGGCGAACGGCCTTCCACCCGGTTATATGAGAAATTCGATTTAAACGGGTTTAATATCATAGTAAATAGCGGGTTTTTTGTTTTCTTGGAAAATGATTCCGATATCGAAAAACCCTTGCTCTCACTTATAGTACTTTCATCATCCTGAAATTCAGGCGGCAAAACAATATCAGAATTTGTTTTCAAACGAGGGATGATTTCTTTTTTGCTATAAGATATGGACACCGGGATATTGGTCCCAAAGGAACGAGGAATCAACTTGTTTAAATTAAGAGATACCCCGGCAGAGTATGATGTCGATGTCTTACCACTGCCCAAATTGGCGCCAGAACCGCTTGACGATGAAAGTTTTTGAAAATAACTATTTTGATATTCATAGTTTCCGCGATAAGTAAACAGATCGGCCATATTACCGCTCACAGCAACGCGAGCCGCCGTCCCAACATCCTTGCGAACATCGATAAGTTTTAACTCATTGACCCAGATATCACCGGTAGGATGAAAATATGCCGCATTCTTTTTGGAGATGTTTACCAACCCGCAGGCAAGATATTTAACTCTGGTAATGGTCGGGTTGCCCCAAACTCGATAATTGCCATCAATAATCTCATTGGTATCAGGATTATCCACTTTCGCCTGAAGAAGATATTCCTTTAAGGCAGTGATTTCATTAAAATCAATATTGACCTCATTATCGGCATGCCAGCCCGGTTTCAATATTGTCCGATACTCATAATATTTATCCTCTGCGTCACCCAACCTGAAGAAAAACATGATAGAATCGGTACCAGGCGCGCCATGAACCAGCATATTAAGTTTGCGATAACCGACATAGTTGGGGGTGTCATAGAAAAATCTCTTGGCGATACAGGTATCGCCCGGATTTAAATTCTCATAATGAAGTAACAGCGATTGTTCCGGTTCCACAATATCATTGGTTTTATCATAAAAGCCGCTGACTCCCGGCGGCGGATCGTTTTTGTATTCGGTATTTTCCTGATTATTAATAACCGCAACACTAAATTTACTCAGATCAGTGAGAACCAGGTTCTCAGAAAGAATAGCCAGGGTATCATCCCAGTTTGATTGTATTATATCTGCCGCGGCAATACCAATCTGAAGCGAATCCTCATTGGGTGATTCAAACCATAATCTGATATATTGTATTCTCGCCCAATCAGCATCATCAAGAGAACTGCTGTGTACCAAATCCAATGCATCAGGATCACGAACCGGAATACGAAATGTTCGCCACCCATTAAATTCGGAACTATCGACAAGAAACCTGCTATCAGCCAAATTTACTTCAAAAGAAAAATAGCTATTCAGTTTATCAAGATCACCTTCGCGGTCCAGATCTTCCGTATCGGGTCGACCTAATCGGCCTGGATCGTCGGTATTCCCCTCGGTTCCATTTATAAATCTGTAATCATAAGGATCTTCGACGCAATCACTGCACCTGATACCGGATCCATTGTACCACCAGTTATCTCCAGCCGGATCTGGGTTTGCATATTCATCAAATCCCGGTTCCTCATTGTCAATCAAACCATCCAACCCAATATCTTCTCCCTGATCAATGATTCCGTTGGGAATAAGAGAATAAGGGTCCTCTTTATCTTCGGTATCCAAAACACCGTTATTATTAAGATCTTCCGATATCGACCCCAACTCGACATGCATGATACCTTGATTACCATAAATCCGGAACTCAAGAAGTTGTGCCCGATCCTGATTAACAACGCCGGTCGACAGACTCCGCATTATTCCAGTCCAGCTCTTTGGTATTACCGTTGAATCTGTTTCCAATGTTTCCGGATTGACAAAAACAATATCAGAATCATGAGGCGCAAATTCTACCCACAAAGTATGGGTCCCGGTTTCACCCGGTCGAAGTTCACGATCCCAAATTGTATTAGTCGCTATCTGCGTATAGGGATTATACCAGATCATACGTGAGCGATAATAATCATTTTCAAGACCATTAGGTCTCGATGCTCTGGTCCATGAATCTCTGAAAATCCCCATAGAATATGAGTCACGACTCCCTTCAAAATCATCAATATACGCAGCACCATCCACATTCGGATTGGGAAAAGATTGAGCGACCTCGGCCGAAATCTGAAGGGTCGACTTGGCATCAGTTTTATAAAATGGGAGAGCATTAACCATGCCTGTTAAAAAGCCGGGGGTTACCTTAAAACTAATATCGGCATCCCAGACAAAGGCACGTGATGTTTCCTGCCCTACTTTTGGTTTCCGTTCAGTAGCTTTATCAGATTTGTATAAAAATGTCGTTCCAAGTTTCAGGTTTTCATTGAATTCGTATTCACCTCTGACACCAAACAACGATTTTTTCTGAGAAGTAATAAATGGTGTATATTCAAAATCAATAGATATATCAGCATTCGCGTCGAGCGCATCTGGATAATCTGTAAATGTTACTCGGCCAAAGTCATAATTGATATTGTAATGTTTACCTTTGGTAAGTTCTACCCCGTTGACGGTTATGCGCTCTGAGTTTTCTATAATATTAGGTTTATTCAGAGATATTTCGGCCTGCCGGCTCAAATTTGAAACCTGAAGATAATATGTGCTCTTTTGCGTCAGCTCAGCATGGCCATACGAGAGAGTATATATTTCAGGTATCATTAAACTTAGGGTGTCAGAATTTGAAAAACTACGGTCGGTGGCAAATGGTTTGCGATCAGGAAAAATGAGTAACCCTCGATACGGATCAATTATTGTTGAATTGACATCAACCAGATTGTCCGGGGTAGGATTCCCGTTGCGATCAAATCTGTCCAACCCAAGAATTCTGGTATATTTAATACCACGCTGATTATCTTCATTTTCAGCAAGATTCTCATTGCCGTTCCCCCCTTTGAAAACATTGATCTCAAGCCCTTCAAGATCGATATTGGAGGCGCCCAGACTGTAAACATTGCGCCACTCGTAACCCCAGGTAACAAAATTTTCTGTCGCCTGATTATTTCTTATCAGTTTAAGCCTATACGGCACTTCAGTCACACTTCCGATTGTATCAATCTTACCACCATTACGCTTGACTATCATAAAATAGCCAAGGAGAGTTTCCGAACCGCCGTTGGCATAATTGAACAAAATCCAATGTTCGGTTGCGTGAATACTGTATTCTGATGGGTCTACTTGATGCACATTTGTATTGCCATTTTCGGAATCGTAATTTGCGGTGTCATCCAAATCAACGTAAAAATATCCCTTAGGGGCTGCCGGATCTGCAATATTGCCACTGGCTGCTTTTCCGTATTTATAGACTTCAATACTGATAATTGAATCTCCCTGATGAAAATCATATTTGCTGGGATCATCATAATTTGAAGACATCCGTCCCAAATCGAAGATTCGACCATAAGCGTACTGGAAATCGCGGATATTTTTCATTGTTGCCCCGGCACCAGGCTCAAAAGATGTTCGCTCCGAATTCCCTTTCTCCTGCGAGGCAATGGCGGTCAACGAGAATCCGCCGACCTGGGCTGTGGCTTTCAGACCGAACAACCCCCTGATTCTTTGAGAATATCCGACAAATCTGGTATTTGGCAACGACAGATTAGTATTGCCAGCTTCAATAGTCTGCAAGACATCGTCCTCATCACCTTTATAACGCAAAATCAGACGATTGGCGAGAGGTACATCAGATTTGCTGTCCTGAGAGACTGAAACTGTAATTTTTGAACCGATAGTACCATTTATGTCAAAACGGGAAATCTGTTC
>JAQBFG010000057.1:0-13749 GCA_032123495.1 Candidatus Zixiibacteriota bacterium
TACTCCCCACTCGTTTCACTTGTTGAGAGAAATTCTTCAAACGGAACAATTTCCCTAAAAATCAAATCCTGCCAGTTATTGTCCAGCAGCTTATGTTCCTCAATTTTAAAATCATTCAGGAACTGTCGATTGGCAAGTTCGACCGTTTTATCTTTTCGGATAATCACCAGACCTGAATTGATACTATCGAATACTTTTTCCGATAATGATTTTACTTCCTGGAATGAACGATCCAGGTCTTTCCGTTTTTGTTTGCTGGACAAATACAAACCGACCAGAACCAGAACGGAAAAAATGACAATACTCAAAATAATCATCTGTCGGTCAAATCCTGCGACAATCTCATGATACTTCTCAAGCGATATCCCCAGCCGAAAAATGCCATCACCAAACTCAAGCGACGAAAACGGTTTGGCAAGTTCTAATATTTCGCGATCGGCCAGAGTATGTCGGCGCGAAATAGTCGTATCGGAAGTTAGAGCTATTCGCAGAAAAGGATCATTTTCAATTTTTAAGATCGGTCCGATTTTTTTCGAAGAAAAGATGATACCTTCATTGGTTTGGTAGATAATATATTCAATCCCGACTTCGCGGGCAATATTCTGGACCAGAAAACCGATACCGATATTTTTTTTGGCCTCTGAAAAGAACAGAGCGTCGGACATCAGAACAACAACATGTTCATGATCGCTGGTTTGCTCAAGATAATATATGGAGACATCGCCGGGAAGATCGCCGGAGATCGTTTGTAACTCGCTGAAATTTGTTGAATCGTCCACCAACTCCTGCACGACCGGAAAAATTAAATCATACACATCATCTATCTGAATAAATATTCCGCGTGCGCCTGAGGCTTTTAAATTTAAGCTATCATCAAATATTAAAATGGCGTCAACACCATACCCCACGGAAAAATCGGCCAGCTCTTCAGAAGTGAAATCAAAATCGGGTCTTGTTTCAAGAAAGGCGACCAGATCGGAATATTTTTCCTGAATCAAAAGATCAAAAAAGGAATTAGCCTTGATGGCATTATCAGCCGAAAGGACCAGACTTTCTATCAGGGCGCCGCCCTGACGGCGAAGAAGCAAAAGACTATCGCTATGACTTTTCTGAATCCCCAGATAGGTCATAACAAAAAGCAGAATAGCCAGCAAAATCAAAAGCGGTAATATAAATTTTACGCGGCCAATTGAATGATTTAAATTTGAGTTTCCTGAAGGCATAGTTTGAAATTAGATATTTTATCAGAGGCGGTCAATGATTTATTTTATCTAGTAACCTTGCGTTCTGAGCTGACATAAATTTCGGTGGCATCGTCATCGGTTTTATCGGTATTATTGGTAAATGAAACCGGAATTTTAATATCAAATATTGCTTTAGATTCATCGCTGGAATGATATGATATCTCGCCCTTATGATTATTGGCAATATTCTTACAGGTAATCAAGCCCAATCCGTTTCCTTCCCGACGGGAACTAAATCGTCTAATAAATATTCGATCGAGATACTCCTCGCCTATTCCGGGACCGCTGTCGGCCAATTTAATATGGAAGTAGTCGCCAGATTCATCAATCGAGGTTGAGACCACAATCCAATTTTTACCTTTGGATTCGGCGAGAGCTTCGGCGGAGTTATGAATTAAATTAACAATTAGATGTTGGATCTGAGCAGTATCAATCTCCACCATTGGAAGATCCTCTGAAAGATTAGTTCCGATAAATATTTTATCAAATTTGTTTTGCGGCTTAACGAAGGCCAACAGGTTTTCAATAAGCTGATTAAGATCCTCTTTTTCAAATTCGCTGTTTTCATCACTAAAGCGACTAAGACCATCGGTAAAGGTTGTGATATTATTAACAGTTTTCTTCATCACCTCAATCTTTTGCGTAACTTTTTCAGGATTATTTCCGGCCATTATTATCGGTAACAGTTCCAGATTTCCCTGAAGAACCGCGAGATAATTGTTGATCTCATGAGCAATATCGCGTGCCATCTTCCCCTTTGAGGCAATCCGGTCGAGTTTCAGAATCATATCCTTGTAATTATCACTTTCGGTAATATTTTTGATAAAATATAAAAGTGCGATCGGTTTGTTTTTATCGCTGCCCAATGGCGTATGCACCAGCATCGCCGGGAATCTGGTTCCATCACGCTGCTTGCAGATTATTTCGAGTCCATCGATATTCTCTGATTCGGCCAATGAAGATTCATTTCTTAGTTTGGCAAGAGGCAGCAGATTCGAAATATTTTTGCCCATCATACTGCGCTGATTATACCCAAAATCTCTGGCTGCCGCCTGATTATAAATTAGAATTTGATCTTCAAGATCAGTTACGATGATAGCATCTGGGGAATAATCAACCAGTGCGGTAAGAATCGATTCTGAATCAAGAAGTGATTTATTTGATTTTAGAAGTTCCTTGTTGGTTTCGGTAAGTTGTTGCTGCTGTCGAGACAGATTAAGAGACATCTTGTTAAAGGCTCGAGAAAGTTTTTGAATACTTTTATCACCCTGATCCTCCGGTACGAGATGAATCTTCCCTGAGGCTGTTTCATCAAATCCGGCCATCAACTGCTCCAGCGGTTTCCTGATACCGATTGATATCAGATGAATTATCAAAAGCGAGATCAGGGTGGAAATTAAAAATAGTAATAGCAGTAGATATGCCTTGGTGTTATCGTTGGAGGTAGATTCTGTTCTAACCGTTCGAGCCACCAAAACATATTTATTATCTCTGGCCGATTGTACAGTCATGTGCGTGATAAAATTAGCGCCGGATGACCAACATATATTTTTGGAATTATTACCGGCCAACATACTATTGATAGCAGAACCGAGATTCTTTTCTGCAAAAAGAATCGAGTCGAACTCGTTGTTTGATCGATTCTCAAAAGATAAAAGTTTATTATAGTTGGATAATGAGGAAGCAGTAAATATCTCAAGAGACAAAAGCTGCCTTTCCTTACGTGCAGTATTTTTTATAGATTCGGCCGTGATAGAATCAAGTCCAATAGCTAATGATTCATTAGCCATCAATCTAGCTACTTGTGCCGAAAATAGATTATTCTTTTTTTCAATTTGCGAAATATCATTGGCAGGCAACTCCGATTCCTGAGGATAAAACAGCACCAATGCTATTGCCGCAAAAATAAACACTACTTGTATCAGGATTAAATTAGAAATCCTGAGCAAAAGACCAGGGGATCTAAACTTACTCATACAATAACAACCTCATATCAATTAGTGACAGTATCGGCAGATAGGCCCAGATTAATTAGAGATTGAAAATAAATGAGAAAAAATAGGGAGTGGTGGAGGGGGGGATGCCCGACTCTAACGTCAGGTGGCTGGTAAACCAGCACACACCACTCCCATTTATCTATAACAACTTAAATCAGCAATTTGTTCATGCCGTATCAATTTATCAAGCAATTGTTATACCGGAATATTTGTTTTCCGATATATTTATCAAAATCAACCAATTCTCGCCTATCTTATTTTAAGACAAGCATTTTCAGCGGCTTGGCCAGTGTCAGTAAAGTGAGGGAAAAATGGAGAAAATCAACAGTATGCAACTTTTTTCACTATTCGCGCAGGTAAGTACAAGTCGTTTAAGGAGGCAAAATATAATCTACCTGCAATATCTCCTTATCTTTGTTTTATACTATTCCACTTCTTTGGTCTTTACCACCCTTTTTCTTCCATATATTTTTCAGCAGCCACAGCAGCAGTAGTTCCATCGCCAACAGCATTGGTAATCTGCCGGACAAGCTGACTTCTAACATCACCACAGGCATAAATACCAGGGGTCGAAGTTTCCATTTTGAAATCTGTAACTATATACCCGCCTTCATCTTTTTTCAGTGGCTCACGGGTAATGTTGGAATTGGGAATAAAACCGATAAAAACAAACACCGCTCCAACATCCAGATTTGAGATCGCGCCAGTTTTGACATTTTTTACTGTAACTGAATTGACTCTATCGTCACCGTTGACTGACTCCACCACCGAATCCCAGATAAACTCCATTTTCTTATTTTTAAAGGCCCGCTCCTGAATAATTTTCTGCGCTCTGAGTTCATCGCGACGATGAATCAAAATCACTTTACTCCCGAATTTGGTAAGATACATTGCCTCTTCAACAGCAGCATCTCCCCCACCAACAACCGCAATCACTTGCTCCTTAAAAAAGGCACCATCGCATATAGCGCAATAAGATACACCACGACCTGAAAACTCCGTTTCACCCGGAACATTAAGATGAAGAGGTGAACCACCGGTTGAGATGATAACCGTTCTGGCAGAATAAATATCACCCGAAGCGCAGGCAACTTTGCGATAATCGCCTTCGACATAAATTTCAGTGACTTCGTCGGAAATAACTTCCAGCCCAAAACTTTTGGCATGGTCGGTCATTTTCAACGCCAAATCAGCACCCGAAATATGCTCAAACCCGGGGTAATCTTCGACTTCTTCGGTATTGGCGATCTGACCGCCCGGCATATATTTCTCGATTAAAATAGTTTTGCGATTTGCTCGGGCTCCATATAAGCCAGCCGTTAAGCCGCCGGGGCCGCCACCAACAATAACAATGTCATATTCTTTTTCTGCCATACCTTACCTCAAATATTTATTAATTCCATCTTTTAGCGTTGTCAATTCAACATTAAATATTCTTTGTAACTCATTACAACTGCAAATGTTCCCGGCAACCAACATTTTTATCTGGTCTCTGGTTACAGGCGATGGTTTCATAAATATCTCCAAAATAAAGGCGCCCATTTTTGCCATCCAAATTGGAATATAAACATTCGCCCGTTTTTTATTAATCATTTTTCTCAAAAGCGCAATAATTGCTCTAAATGACAATTGCTCAGGTCCACCTATTTCAATTGTCTGATTCAGCGCTTTTTCATTATTCAGGCACTGAACCATAATATTTGTCAGATCTTCAACATAAATCGGCTGCATCATATACAAGCCATTGCCAATTACCGGAATTATCGGAGATCGTTTTATCATATCAACCAGCATATTTACAAACTTGTCATCTTCTCCAAAAATCGCCGAGGGTCTCAATATAATATAATTTATTCCAGAATAACGAACAGTTTCCTCAGCCGCCCATTTTGATTGATAATATTTTGTCACGCCTTTTTCCGATGTCCCTAGCGCCGACAGATAAATAATTTTTTTGACGCCGTTTTTTTGACAAGCGGTCACTATATTTTTGGTCCCGGTAATAACGGTATTTTTAAATGTTTGTGATTTTGTTTCGGTTATTATCCCGACCAAATGAAAAACTATATCGACATCTTTTAATGCGTTATTGATTGATTCAGAATTATGAATGTCAATTTCCCTTGAGCTAATATTATCAAAACCTGGATACTCCGGTTTCCCGCGATGAACCAATGAAACAATATGATGATTTGTCTGAAGCAAAGCCTTAACAAAATTTCTGCCGACAAAACCGGAAGCACCTGTTACAGCAATTTTCAAAAATCGATACCTTTTTGAGCCAGAATTCCCTGCTGATACGGATGTTTGATTTCTTTCATCTCGGTAACCAGATCGGCCTGATCGATCAGCCATTGCGTGGCGCCGCGACCAGTAATCACTAAGGTCAAACCATACGGCTTATTATTGATAATTGATTCGACCTCTTCCTGAGTCACAAGACCGAGTGAAACGGCAACACTAAGTTCGTCAAGTATGACCAGATCATAGACGTCAGATTTGATTTTCTCTTCAACCGTATCAATCGCTTCTTTGGCGACCCGTCGATGTTCCTCAATCGGTTTGTCATCATCGATAATTCCGACAAAACCGGCCCCAAGAACTTCCAGTTCGACATTCGGCGCCAGCTTTTTTAAACCTTCCAGTTCGCCGTATTTCCAGGAACCTTTGATAAATTGAAAAATTCCGATTTTCCAATCATATCCGACCGCACGAACTGTCATCCCCAGCGCGGCAGTTGTTTTCCCTTTGCCATCGCCGGTGTAGACAATTAACAATCCCTTTTTTTTCTCTTCTTTATTACCCATAATATATTCCTAACAATATAATCTTCAAACAGTTCAATCTTTATTAATTCTGGTAGCAATAATTTCAATCGGATGCACAACTTTAAACTTGTCTCCCATCTCAGCTCGTATTTTCATTTGACAAGAGGGGCAGGAACTGATCAGATATTCCGCATTTATATTATTGTAACTGTTTTTCTTCTTCTCAAATATCTGTTTTGATTCGTCAGGATGAATATATCCAAATGACCCGGCCTGCCCGCAGCAGCGGTTTTCATAGAGAGGATCAATAATTTTAATCCCACTTATTTTTGCCAACAGCTTATTTGGTTCATTATGTAATCCGGCTGCTCTGAGATGACACGGATTATGATAGGTCACATTCGATTCCGAATCAGATGAAAAAGCTGAATAATCTATATCAATACTATTTAGATACTGGCTGATGTCAAAACATTTTCCGCTTAACTCTTTCGCTTTGGAGGCATACTCCGGATTTTCCTCAAACAGATGTTCATACTCCATAAGTCGGTGAAGGCATGAGGCGCAGCCGGTAATCACCGTATTAAAATTGCCAAGAGTATCAATATTGTATTTCGCCTTTTCTACCAAATTATCTTTCAAACCATACACTTCATACGGAAGTCCGCAGCATTTTTGTTCAGGGATTGATACATTTATACCAAGAAAATCGAAGACCTTAAATACCGCTTCACCAACCTTTGATTGAAACAGATTATCAGCGCAACCATGAAAGAAAGCGACATCACCGGTTTTGGCAATTCTTTCGCTTCGTCTCCGGCGTAGGCTTTTCGAAGCAGGTTTTGGCATATCTCTGAATTTGCCGACAACAGGTTCAAAAATTCTACCGAGCTTAAGCGAAATACTTAAAAGCGATTCATTGTCGGAAAATTTGGCAGCAGCTTTTGATACTATTGACGGATGCCCGGAGCGATATTGCATTATCTCATCGGCGATGTCAACCCCGGCCGGACAAACTGTGGCACAATTTTTACAATTCAGGCAAAAAGATAAATATTTGTCTTTTTCTTTTTGGGAGCTATCAGATTGGTTCAGTATCCGAAGCCATCCACGGGGTGAGAAATCCTCGCGGCGAAAGATATCATAAGCGGGACAATAACCATTGCATTTACCGCAGGCGGCACAGTAGGATTTTAGCTTTTCATAATCGATATCTATTGAAAAATCTATAACATCGAGACTCGAATCGGGTGAAAAAATATTATCGGGATCGAGAATATCTTTAATCTGCCTGAAAATGTTATAAATCTCTTCGCCATACAGTTTCTGAAGAAGTCCGGAACGAATTCGGCCATCGCCATGCTCACCGGTGGTTGAGCCTCCAATAGAAATTACTTCATCATATACTTTATCATAAATTTCCCGGGCCAGTTTTAATTCACTCGCCTCACTAATGTCTAAAAGAGGACGAATATGCAGATTACCATCGCCGATATGTCCGAAAAGACCGTAGGTCAGACCGTATGATTCAAATAAAGTTGAAGTAAACTGGATAAAATCCGGAATTTTATCAGGCGGAATAATAATATCTTCAACCAGTGCAATCGGGCGCTTGGTCGGATGGTGCCGATAAAGCGTCGGCACAATCGCTTTTCTCGCCCGCCATAAAGGTGCCGCCTTTTTAGGATCGGTCGCATAATCGACCGGAGCAGCCAGATCAAAACTTTTGGCAGTCGATTCAAAATTTTCTTTTCTTTTATTGATATTTTCGTCGAACTCGATTAGAAGCAGTGCCGCGGTATCATCAGGGATATCATATTTTTCCCGTCCGATTAAATTTAAAGTAGAGCCATCAACTATTTCCAATCCTGAAGGTTTGAGTTTCAAAATATCTTCAACTGCCGCACCGGCTGATACCATACTTTTGAAATATGCCCTGATGGTCAGTTTCTCTTGAGGAATCGGCAATAGCTTAAGCTTAACATCAGTATGCAATGCCAATGTTCCTTCCGAACCGACAATAAGAGCCGGGAGATTAAAAATCCCGTCATCAAGTTCTTTGGCGACTTGATTAAGATTATATCCGGCTGAATTTTTCTTGAGTTTCGGCCAACGGTTTTTTATCAATTCAGAATTTTTCTTGATAATTTCAAAGATTTTTTCATACTCCGGATATTTCAAAAAAAAGCTGTTTATTTCATCCGAGCCGATTTTCAATTTCTTCAGATTGATTTTCTCGCCTTTAGCCGATATTATTCCCAACTCCTCAACAAAATGTGAGGTCAACCCATATTTGACCGACCGTGGTCCCGAAGAATTATTGGCAATCATCCCGCCGATTTGACAGGAATCGCCCGAAGACGGATCGGGCGGAAAGAAAAGCCCAAATTCTTTCAAGGTAAGGTTTAATTCATCATATATAATCCCAACCTGCGTCTGAACTGTTTGATTCTCGTGATCAATTTTGGTAATATTTCGGTATTGGCCCATATCAAGAACAAATCCAGCTCCAACGGCGCCTCCGGCCAAACCGGTTCCACCGCCTCGCGGCGTAACTGAACTAAGGCGATTTTTGGCGTCAAGAACAGCCTCAATTGCCTCAGATTCAGTTCGAACCTGGATCACAAGCATCGGAATTTGGGCGTAAATTGAAGCATCGGAAGAATATGCGGTCAGAGTGGTTTTACTTGATAAATATATCACTACAAATAACTTAGCTATAATAATAATACAATATAATTATTTTACGGCAATGGTCAAATCTTATGTGTTACAACACAAAAAATATAAAGTTTGTGAAAAAAATAACAAAATATCTCTTGATTTATTTTATGATATTAACTATTTTAATTGAAGAGATAGACAACAGAAATTGTCTTTTTTCGATCTGTTAATTTGTTACAGAATCGGAGTGAGTTATGCAAATAACAAAAGCAGAGTCCTACGGATTATTAGGCATCATCTACCTTGCCCAGCAGGAAAAGGATCGCCATGTGCCGCTCTCAGAAATTGCCAAATCACAGGAAGTCCCTGAAAAGTTCCTCGCCAAGATCTTTCAATACTTAACAAAAAGCGGTATTGTCAGGTCTCATAGAGGAGTCGGGGGTGGTTTTGCTCTGATTAAAGATCCAAAAAATCTTTCATTTTGTGATGTTATTGAGGCGATTCAGGGACCGTGTCATTTGATAATGTGTTTGCCTGATGGAGAAAGATGTAAAAAATCGGCGAAATGCCCCGTCCGTATCGTAATGCAGGATGCTGAAGACAGCCTGAAAAAGGTATTTCAGAGCTATACAATAGCTGATGTAATTAAATAGCCGGTGAAACCACTTATCATCGGCTGAAATTTGTTATATATTCAAAAAAACCTTGCCGTTTTATCACACATGCGTATATATAGAAAAAATTAAACAGAAGAGGTTTTAAAGTGGGTGTGAAATCTGATAATTGGATAAAACAAATGTCTCAAAAACATGCTATGATCCGTCCCTTTACTCCCAAGCAGATTAAAAAGGGTATTAGCTATGGACTCTCTTCTTATGGATATGATATCAGAGTATCCGAAGAATTTAAAATATTTACCAATGTAAACTCGTCAATTATAGACCCAAAAAATTTCAGTCCAGAATCGTTTATCGATGTAAAGGCAAAATCAATTCTGGTCCCGCCCAATTCTTTTGCGCTGGCCCGGACGATTGAATATTTTAAGATTCCCCGCGACGTCATTACTATCTGCCTCGGCAAATCTACTTACGCCCGTTGTGGTATTATTGTTAATGTCACACCTTTTGAGCCGGAGTGGGAAGGATATGCCACTCTTGAGATTTCAAATACTACTCCCCTGCCGGCCAGAATATATGCCAACGAAGGAATCGCCCAGATATTATTTATCGGTGCCGATGAAGTATGTAAGGTCTCTTACAAAGACAAAAAAGGGAAATATCAGGGGCAGAAATCAATAACTTTACCAAGGACAATATAACATACTATTTAAATAAATTAATATTGGAGCTAATAATATTATGGCAAGTAAACCCAAAATAAAAAAAACAAAACCTGTCACTAAAAAAACAGGTTTGGGTAAAATGGTGACCATTGAGGGGAATTATGCTGCTGCACATGTAGCGCATGCCCTCAGCGAAGTTATCGCAATTTACCCGATCACCCCATCGTCAAATATGGGCGAATACGCCGATGAATTTTCGGCGGCAGGGAAAAGAAACATCTGGGGCACTATCCCCGATGTGATTGAATTACAGTCCGAAGGCGGCGCTTCCGGTGCCATTCATGGTGCGACCACTTCCGGTTCATTGACGACCACCTTTACCGCTTCTCAGGGTTTACTCCTGATGATGCCGAATATGTTTAAAATGGCTGGCGAAATGGCCTCGACCGTTTTTCATGTTTCGGCCAGATCTGTTGCCACCCATGCCCTCTCAATTTTTGGCGATCATTCCGATGTGATGGCAGCCCGTACGACCGGATTTAGTTTTCTTGCGTCCGGCTCCATTCAGGAAGTTATGGATTTGGCGGCGGTGGCACATGTCGGCTCAATGGCTTCAAGAATTCCGATGGTTCACTTTTTTGATGGTTTCAGAACTTCCCATGAAGTGCAAAAAGTCGAAGAGATCTCACTTGACCAACTACGCGAAATGGTTGATGATGACTTAATAGCGGCACAGCGGGAACGCTCACTCTCACCAGATCATCCGACTCTAAAAGGCTCCTCGCAAAATCCGGATGTCTTTTTCCAGGCCCGCGAGACAGTCAACAAATATTATAATGCCGCTCCGAAGATCATTCAGGAAGCAATGAATAAATTGGCCAAAGTGGTTGGCCGTCAGTACCATCTCTTTGATTATGTCGGTGCACCCAATGCCGATCGCATTGTTATTATGATGGGTTCCGGTGCCGAGACGATGCATGAAACGGTTGACTACCTGAATAGTCAGGGCGAAAAGGTCGGTTTGATAAAAGTCAGATTGTATCGTCCCTTCTCAGTAGAACATTTCCTGAAAGCTATTCCGAAAACAGTGAAAAGTATTGCCGTCCTTGATCGCACCAAAGAGCCGGGTGCAGTCGGCGAACCGATGTACACCGATGTTCAGGCTGCAATCAGTGAAGGTCTGGCCAATGGGAAAACTACTTTTAAGAAGATCCCGACGATTGTTGGCGGACGTTATGGTCTCAGCTCCAAAGAGTTTAATCCGGCCATGGCCAAAGCGGTGCTTGACAATCTGAAAGCAAAAAAACCGAAAAATCATTTTACCGTCGGTATCACTGACGATGTGACTAACACCAGCCTGAAAGTAAATTACTCTTTCGATATTGAAGGTGCCGATGTGTTCCGCGGACTCTTCTATGGTCTGGGTGCCGATGGTACAGTTGGCGCCAACAAGAACTCCATTAAAATTATCGGTGAAAATACCAGTTTTAATGCTCAGGGTTATTTTGTGTATGACTCCAAAAAAGCTGGTGCGGTGACTGTTTCTCATGTTCGTTTTGGAAAACAGGAACTTCGCCCATATTTAATTTCATCTGCCAATTTTGTTGCCTGTCATAATTCTTCCTTCCTGGAAAGATATGAAATGCTGGACAGTATCGTTAATGGCGGAACTTTTCTCTTGAACAGTTCCTTTGGCCCCGATGAAGTCTGGGACAAGATGCCGATTGAGGTTCAGAAACAGATCGTTAAGAAAAAACTAAAATTCTATGTCATCGATGGCTTGAAGCTGGCAAAAGAATTGGGGCTTGGCTCAAGAATTAACATGATCATGCAAACCGCGTTTTTTATGATCAGTGATATCCTCCCCAAAGATGATGCCGTCACCGCTATTAAGGATGCTATTAAAAAGACCTATGGCAATAAGGGTGACAAAGTTGTCAACATGAATTATGCCGCCGTTGACGGTGCCCTTAATAATCTGCATGAAGTAAAATATCCCAATAAAGCAACCAGTACGATAGTCAGGCCGCCGCTTATTCCTAAGAATGCCCCGGAATTTGTCAGAAATGTCACCTCAACTATTATTTCAGGTAGAGGTGATGATCTTCCGGTTTCAGTGTTCCCTGATGACGGAACTTTCCCGCTAAGTACTACTCAATATGAAAAGAGAAATATTGCGGTAGAAATTCCTGTCTGGAACGAAGAGACCTGTACTCAATGCGGAATCTGCTCGATGGTCTGCCCACACGCTGCGATCAGGATGAAAATCTATGATCCCAAAGAATTGAAAAAAGCTCCGGCAGCTTTTAAATCAATTGATGCTAAACAAAAGAATTTTGTTGGTCTCAAATATACATTGCAGATCGCGCCGGAAGATTGTACCGGATGCGAAGTCTGCGTCAATGCCTGCCCTGCTTTTGTTAAAGATGCCGACGGTCAGAGGACCGAGGAAAGAGCAATTGAGTTGTCCCCGCAAATGCCGCTTCGCGAACAGGAAGTTGCTAATTGGGACTTCTTCTTGTCGCTACCTGAAACTGATACTTCTCTGTTTAAGCCGGATTCAGTCAAAGGCAGCCAGTTGGTTAAACCGCATTTCGAATTTTCTGGTGCCTGCGCCGGTTGTGGCGAAACACCATATATCAAACTGGTCACGCAGCTATTTGGTGATCGTGCCTTGATCGGTAATGCAACCGGATGTTCATCGATTTACGGCGGCAACCTGCCGACGACTCCATATTGCCAGCGTGCCGATGGACGCGGCCCCGCCTGGTCAAACTCATTATTTGAAGACAATGCCGAGTTTGCCTTTGGTATGCGGCTGACCGCAGATAAGCTGGGAGTTCATGCTTTTGAGCTTCTTGAAAAGCTGTCACCGGAAGACGTTGCAGAAATTAAAAATGCCGATCAGTCAACTCAGGCCGGAATTGAAGAACAACGTGCCCGGGTAGCTGCACTAAAGAAAAAGATAGGTAAGAAAAACAGTCCCGAGGCCAAAAGATTTTTATCCATTGCCGACTATCTGGTCAAAAAATCGGTCTGGGCATTTGGCGGTGACGGCTGGGCTTATGATATCGGATACGGCGGTCTCGACCATGTAATGGCTTCCGGTCGGAATGTCAATATTCTGGTTTTAGATACCGAGGTTTATTCCAATACCGGTGGGCAGATGTCGAAAGCGTCGCCGATTGGCGCCGTGGCTAAATTCGCAGCAGCAGGCAAACCGATGCCGAAAAAAGATCTCGGGATGATGCTGATGTCTTACGGAAATGTTTATGTTGCTCAGATTGCTATGGGTGCCAGCAATGGACAGGCGGTGAAGGCAATTGCTGAGGCCGAAAAATATGACGGCCCATCGATTGTTATCGCCTATTCTTCCTGTATCGCTCATGGTATTAATATGTCGACAATGCTCGCTTCTCAGAAAAAGGCTGTCGCTGCCGGACATTGGATTCTATATCGTTATAATCCTGATCTGGTCGCAGAAGGCAAAAATCCGCTGCAGCTTGATAGTAAAGAGCCGAGTATTCCGTATGCAGATTATGCTTTTGAAGAAGTCCGTTTCCGGACTCTTATGAGCAGTCATCCTGATCGGGCCAAGAATTTGGCCAGCATGGCGACTGAGTTTAATAATCGACGTTATTGGATGTATAAACAGATGGCCTCGCTTGATTTCAGCGACCTGGCAAAAAAATAGAATAATCTTATTTCTATAAAAAGGGTGGAGATTCTCTCCACCCCTTTTTTATGTACTTAAGAGTTTTATTGCTTTAATACAAACAGGAGTAGGTCGAAAT
>JAQBFG010000058.1:0-5089 GCA_032123495.1 Candidatus Zixiibacteriota bacterium
CTCAAAATGATAAAAGTGAGTCTTAGTAGTCCATCCTCTAAAATTTTGAAAAGCATAAGTCCATTTGGAAAATCTCCCAAAGAAGAAGCAAGAGACGGATTTGCTTTGATCTCAAAGTCGGTATTCTCTGAACCCAATAGCAAATTGCTGCGATGTTTGAGGGCAACGGCTGCAACAGAAGGCGCCGATCATTTACAGGAACTCTTTGCCTATGCAAAAGAGGATTTGATATGGTTGGAAACCAACTCAAATACTGATGATTCGGTAGCCAATTTCTTTATTAATCTCAACTGGACTAAGTATTACTATAAGTTGGGGGAAAAAGAGAAAAACAAAGAATATATGACTAAGGCAAACGACTTTTGTAAGAAGGCTATTAAATTTTCCTGCACACCGGTATACCTGGAGTGGGCAAAACAATGGGCTGGTAGAATTGGCAAGGCATTAAAAAATTAAATTTGATTTTCATCTTGATTATCCTTTATTAAATCCAACTCAATATTTTAGTATCCCCACCTGGCGCGGTAACCGCGAACGTCAGTATGGACAAACGGACCATGTTCATAAGTTTTCTTATATCTCCCCAATCCCCCGATAAACCTATCATAGAAATTTTTTCCATACATCTCGTCAATGATTTCATAAATAATGGCCGCATCTTTCCAATTATTCTTACCGTCCTTATTAAGATCATCCATCATATCATCTTTTGGATTTTCATCAATAAAAAAGTCGGCTGCGTCACCCCACTGATGGCGACTGTATTTAACATTACCAATTGCTTTGTTGTAATAAGGCGTTCTGAAGCCGCTGAGAATATTAAAGGTTAGCGCGGGATATCCCGTGCTATTCACATGTTCCAATATTAATTCAAGTTTTTGCAATAAAAGCGCTTTGATTACTAGGTATTTGGGGAAACCAGATTCCTGTTTACAAAGAAACTGTTTTAACTGAAAATGCGGAGACAGATTAATTTCCATCAGTTCTTCCGTGACTTCAATAAATCCTCTGGGAGGCTTATAAACGGGCAGGGTTTTAAATATTTTGCTCGGATACTTGCCGATTCGATATTCGCCAAGATACTCACTTTTAAAATCGGAATATGGAATCAAAACAAAAATATTTATTAACATTTTTTCCTCGGTTTCAGGGCGAGTAATAGTCATTTTATAAAGACCGTTTTGAGAAGGTGCCATTATTTCCCATTTGAAAGGATCATTCTTGATAACCTGTTTATTTTCAAATTCAATATTGTAGGTAATGGGAGTATCTCTGGATATCATTTCGAATTTTAACTTCTCATTTGGTAATACTGAGATGCTCATAATTGTATGATTAATCTGTAAATCAGCAACACTGATGCTAAAAGACAATCTGTCAGGTTTGTATCCTTCATTTCCATTGCCGGCATTTACAGCCGATTCAGATAAAAAAATAAATACAGAAAATAGGACTAAAATTTTAATAATCATTAACCATCTAATTTGTGGTTGATTTTTCATTCAGGGCATCCAGTAAAGATTTATCTCTATTATAAATGTCATTTCTAAAATTAATAAGTCCGTTTTCATCAACCCATGAGGTCCAATATAGAATGTGTACCGGCATCGCCGGAAATAGCCTGACAGTCTGCTCTGTTCCCCTCTTCATCGCTTCCCTGATCTTATCCAGTGTCCATTCAAACTGATCTTTAAGCAGGTATATTGCCAGTTCCTCCGGTTTTTCAATACGGATACATCCTGAACTAAAATCGCGCGATGTTTTGCCAAAAAGATCTTTTGCGGGCGTATCATGCAGGTAAACATTAAAACGATTCGGAAACATAAACTTTACACCGCCAAGAAGGTTAGCCGGCCCTGGTTCCTGTCTGAGCCAGTAATTTTTATTGAAATTATCAATATCTTCCCAGTTAATTGTCATTGGATCTATATTTTTCATATTGGACCCATAACCGTGTAATACTTTGATTTTCATTTTGTTCAGATATTCAATATCTTTTCTAATCATCGGTATAATATCACTGACGGTAATATTATTGGGTATATTCCAGTAGGGGCTAAAAACGAGATAACTCATTTGATCGCTGAATACCGGTGTTCGCCGGTATGTTTTTCCAGCAATAATCCGCATATCTAAAACAATTTGATTTTTTTCGTAAACATCCAGTTCAAAATTGGCAATATTAACGATTATATACTTTTCCCCGAAAAACTGAGGTAACCACCGCCATCTTTCAAGATTCAGGCGGATTTGATTGATTCTTTCCAAAACAGAGACACTCATCGCGGCAATAGTTTTAGGACCGAGTTGGCCATCGATATCAAGCCCATGCCGTTTTTGAAACCTCTTTATTGCATCGACAAGTGAAGAATCATATCGAGTGGAATCAATTACGGCTATCTCCTTTAAGTCTTCGGCAGCAATAAGGCGCTGTCTGATTAATGGAACCCGGTTATCATTGTCACCGATTTTGGGCAAGGGACCATCGGGAATTTCGCGCCAACCACCTTGATCTTCTATTTTTCGATAATTTTCAAGTCCTTGTTTAAGACGTTTATATTTATCATGCATGGGTAATAAATCTCTCAATGCCTTTGAGATATTGTTATGATATAATGAACTATCCAGAATAGAAACAAAATCTGCTTCCTTTAAATTAGTAAACCATTCCGGATCAATTGTAATCGGATTGACTTTGCCTGACAAGAGATGAGATGCATATATTAAAAAGGCGTCGGTCAAAAGTAAGTCAAGATCAACCAATAATTCAATATTCTTTTCATTTTTCAATTTGTCTGACATCTCACTAATTTTAATAAGATGATAATCATCAGGGATCAATCCTTCATTTGATGCCAATTTTATTTCGCCGATAAGCCGTTTTGCGTTTTCGGACAATTTTTTCTTATATATCCAGGCAGGCTGGTAACCGCGTTTTTCATAGAACAATGGGAGTGCAATAGACGCGTAAATAATCTCATTATTTATTTCAATTTTGGGAGGTGTCCCTGCCGATTCTATCCGGTTACGAATATTTTCATCAAACTCAAAAGATTGAATAGTTGCGGGAATTCCAAAAATCAGGACAGCCATAAAAATGCATCGCTGAATATAGCTACTCTTCATTTTCTTTATCCGTATCGGCCGATTTATGTTGGACGCTTTTTGAGTAACTTATCGTCTCAGGTCCGACAACACCACCTGACACAATAAATGAAATTGCTTCGTTGACGGTCCAATCAGTCAGAATGATATCCTTGTAAGGTAATATTTCAAGAAATCCGGATGTTGGATTTGGGGTCGTAGGAACATAAACTGCAGCCAATTTTTCTCTCGTATTTTCATCAATAATCGTGCGTGTCAACAGGCCAACCGTTTTCATTTCTGGTGATGGATAGCTTATCAGAACCACCGGCTGATTTTTATCGGGATTTGGTTGAAACGATTCGAGTATTTTTTTTGAGCCGCCATATATGGTTCTTACCATAGGTATTTTATCCAATAATTTTTCGGCAGCTTTAATTATTCTGTTTCCAAGGACAATAGTTGTTAGCCATCCCAAAAAATATAGAAACGCAATTACTAAAACAGCAGACAAGAATGTTTTTAAATATATACCTTGAATAATGGTGGAAATTGTCGGATGATCCGGCCGTATTTGATCCGTCACCCAACCTACCAGTGGCATCCCGGCATCAGTAATTAGACCAAATATAAAACTGGCTACCAACCATGTTATCCATAATGGTATAGCAGTTAATAATCCGGTTATAAGATATCGTTTCTTCATTATTTTTACCGAATAAAAATATCAAGCTTAATAATAAATTTCCATATATTTTTTAAATTATACAATATTTTAATTAGCCGATTTTATAATATAATGGCATGAGGGATGGCCTGATATGCGCATTTTAGCTAAGTAAGAAACTTGCCCACTCGTTCAATAGGATTCAATTAGCTTATTTTGTAAAAAGCTCCCCCGGCAGGACGATGTTAGAACTTTTGGGGCGTTGATTGAGTATCTGAGAAGAGTTTCTTGATACAAAGGAGTATTTGAGCCCAATTCCAAACATAGTAAGTCTGCAAACTGCGGATGGAAATATTGAGCCGGTTATAGATGATTTATAGACATTATCAAAAGTCTATAAATAATTATTCATTCACTCTGGAATTGTGTTTCGATTATTCCAGTAAGAGTCAAGAAAAGTATGGTTTTCTGTTTAATTCGGTCGCCCGAACCGTGCAGAACTCAGAATTTTTCGACTGGCATTTAAGCTCCCGGTATTCAATAGATCCACCAGACCTACTACTACCTGACAGCGAAAATCGAGTTATTACTTTTTTTGGCATATACGGTTTCTGTTGCAAAGTCAATAATGTAATCGGGATACTGCTTATCAATCCAGATTCGTCCCTCTTCCTCTCCGGTTTCCTTATTAATCTTGGCAAGACTGTATCCTTTATGGTCCCCCAGCGGTTCACCGGTATATATATAGCGGTATTTCTTTCCCTCGGTTGTCTGCTTGAATTTCATTTTACAGGTTTCAATTGCACCCATAAAAATACTGCCTCCCGAATAACCAAATCTGCTCAGGCTGTCTTTGTCAAGATAGACATAACGGGTTTCCATTTCTGTATTTAATACTTCATCCAGAATAATACCGCTGGCGATCATAAGGAATTTTTGGAGGAAAGTCGCACCCGGAGGCTCATAATATTTATGATATTTCTTGCCGCCCCGTGACTTTAGCAGTAGCATGTTTTGAGGGGAAGTTATCAAGTAATTATTGCCAACCCGTTCCACATGATTCGCGGTTTCTTCACCCTTTAGATTCAAATTGGCAAAATTGTTGTAGTCTCCGGTCTGGAGATCAACCAGGATGACATCTTCTGATCTCAGGACAAAGGCATAATCTTCATCTATAAAAATCGGCAGGGGTGAATCAAGATCGGTTAGCTGATTTTCCCATGATGATTCTCCGTTATCGGGCATAAGAACGTCCATAAAATAATTGGTGGCTGGATTAGTCTGAGTATTATTATCGGTGTCTTCATATACCTGGGCCGGTTTATATCCGTAGACCAG
>JAQBFG010000059.1:0-13546 GCA_032123495.1 Candidatus Zixiibacteriota bacterium
ACTTCGCTGACTTTATAGGTTCGTCCGTTCCAGCGAAACCGGACCGGTTTCATTTTGTGGTTAGCAAACAGCACGACCACCTCAATCGGCTCATCCATATCCTGATACATTTATATGCACACTTTGGTACAAAACGATTTAAAAAAAACTACATACACTTATGCTTTTCTAATTTTCTTCAGATATAACAATTTGGTATTTTGACAATCGCAACAGAGCCTGTATTAGCAAAGTTGCATAAGGGAATCCATAGCTTTCAACAAACATAAGTGAATGCGCAACTTTATGCCTTAAATTATATCCCGCCTTTTCAACCATCAAAAACTTTAGAAATAAGCAATCATCTTCGTTTATTATTTTTTTTACATTTTCTTCGTGTAGCAACGCATTTATATCTTTTTCCCGGGTCACCGAGTTATTATTTTGTTTATCTTTTGTTTCGAAAAATGTGACACCACCTGACATACGACATAGATCGCGAATTATTCCTTCTAATTTTAATGACATCGAATCAATGCAAAGGATGAAATTCACTGCATCCTTGTTACCATTTTTTATCTTTAAAAGCTGGCCAAAATAATCTCTTATACTTGGGGTCAATAAGTCTAAATGATTATAAACATAGTCGTTGCCATCCGCCATTTTTTGGGATATATTCGTTCCTAACCACGATTTTTCTCTTAGAAAGGTTAATAAATCATCAACAGAAAAACCATCATATCTTATCCAAGCATCAAATACCTGCCCAATACGATGAAAATAATCCATTTCCAAATAAAATTGATACACCTGTAAGATTCTGAAATATTTTTTCCCACTATCAGATGAAATAACCTCAACAACGTTTCCAAATTGGTCAACAACACTAACTGGCATCAAAGATTGCATAGGATAATTGATCATATCCTCATCCGATTGCTTGTCAACTTCGGCGTAACTGGGCAATAAATCTTTACAGCCGGATAGGAAAGAAACTATTTTTTGAGTTCCTTTTTGAACAATATCTTGAGCAATTAGCGCCCATTTTTCTACATGTTTACTTTGTTCGTCTGAGTCAATGTCCACCTTTATTTTAGAGAAGTCCTGCTTCCTTTTAAGATCGTCGAATAATTTCTCCATTTTTCTAATTTTAGATACATCCTTTAAAACCTTGTAATACTTCAAGGCTTCAAGGCAATAAGACATTGCAACCATAGGGGTATTTATCCGGCGATTTGTTAACCTCTCGTATGATTCAGCCTTTGACTTGACCCATTGATGTGAAGTTTGTTCTGTTTTTTTATCTATTTCTTCGCCCAACTCAAACATTCTAATAGAATCTTCATACCTGCATTTTGAAATCAATGCATTAGCTTCGTTCAAACAAATATCTGCAACACCTTTAAAAAAATCTTTTGATATCTTCTTTTTTTGTTTCAATAACAACTCAAGAAGGTTATGCCTCACATAAAATGAAGTATATTTTTTATAATCAAAATTTTCTAAAATTTGTGTAACAACGCTGATAACATCTTTATCTCTATGTTGCGATTTTAACGCTATCACAAGAGCATTTTCACAAAATGACACCACTCTTCTTTCGTAATTATCAGATGGTAATTTGCTTATCTTTTCATTAAAGTTATCAATAAGTTCTAAGTACGAATCAACTGCGATAATTGCATATTTTTTGTGCTTAAATGGTGAGCTCCATAACAATTGACTATAATAAGCTCTCAAAAAAATATTTTTTGTTTCGTTTAATCGTTCGTCATAATAAGTAAAAATATCTTCGCCTATTTGGTCAATATCAGGAATTCTCACCTCTTCGCCTTTCTCATTTTTGCCAATAAATGTCGGGGTTAAAAGACCCTCATTATAATTAAAACTAAATGCAAGAATTTCCCATTCTGTTTTTTTAATTTCAGTTGGATTATTATCTTTCTTTAACTTGTCCAAAAAACTTTGAATAAATCCAGAAATGGCATAAGCTTCATTAAAATCTAATGCGTGTTCCTCGATATATTTATATAAATCCTGAAGACTAGAAATTTCTGTCATCTAAATTCCCCCTTCAACCAACCGCACCACCGTCTCGAAACCGATCGGACAAAGAAGCAATACCAATAGCCAGCCCAAAACCTTTTTCACTTGATTCTCCGCATCAGGCCAACAACTTTCCCCGCAATAGAAAACTCCGGAGAAAAATGATCGACCCAGATCGGCTCAAAAGTCTCGTTTTCCGGCTGAAGTCTGATTTTGTCGCCTTCCGGGAAATACCGTTTGACCGTCGCTTCCTCACCGATAATAGCCACCACGATCTCACCCTTGTTGGCTGTTTCCTGACGGTTCACCAGCACATAATCGCCATCGAAGATCCCGGCATCGCGCATCGACTCCCCTGTCACCCGAAGCGTAAAAGTCTCGCCACCGGGAAGAAAACTGGTATCAACCGCCAGTTCACCTTCGATATTCTCAATCGCCGTAATCGGCGCACCTGCCGGAACCGAACCGACCACCGGAATCCGTCTCACCGGACCAGCGAGTGATCGCACCAGATCAATTCCGCGCGAAATCAGTTTTTCCCGCCTGATATACCCCTTTTTCATTAATGCCTCAAGATGCGCACGCACCCCGTTGGTGGAACTGATATTGAATTTCACCCCTATTTCCCTGATAGTCGGCGACTTACCGAACTCGGTGATCATCTTCTCGATATACTCAAAAATCTCTTTTTGTCTCTGGGTCAAAATTTCCCTGACCAAAACAAGCCTCCTTAGCCTGCAGATTATTAATATTTTCTATATTATATAATAACTGCACATATGTTCAGATGTCAAGAGAAAATATCGGATTTTAGGCCTGATTACTTAATATGTGATACTCAAAATGTGATAATAGCAATATTTCAATAATTTATAATAATCGACAACATTAAATCTGCTCAAAAAAACCTTGAACAAATATTATATTTTGTTATCTTATTAGATTATATTTTAAATAGTTACAAGAGCTAAAGATTTAAAAGAACTTAAGGGAATTAAATAGATGAATGTATTAGTAGTTGGAGCCGGCGGACGGGAACATACTATCTGTTGGAAATTGAAACACTCCCAGGCTGTAAAAAAGATATTTTGCGCACCGGGCAATGCAGGTATCGGACTGATTGCTCAAACGGTTAATATCAAAGTCGATGATATCAACGGCCTGATCAATTTTGTCAAAAAAAACCATATCGACCTGACCATTGTCGGCCCGGAACTTCCGTTAACTCTTGGAATTGTTGATGAATTCCGCAAAAGGAAACTTCGGATTTTTGGACCAACCCAGGCAGCGGCCGAACTGGAAGGCTCAAAGGTGTTCGCCAAAGAGTTTATGAGAAAATACCATATTCCAACCGCTCCTTTTCAGGTATTTTCAGAATTCCCTGATGCTATTTCATTTGTCAAATCAGCCGCCATGCCGATTGTTATCAAAGCTGATGGATTAGCTGCCGGAAAGGGTGTTATTGTCGCCAATACATTTGATGAAGCGGCCGATGCTATTGAACGGATGCTTTTGAAAAAGGAGTTTGGAAAAGCAGGTGCAAAAATCATTGTCGAAACCTGCCTTCAGGGTCAGGAAATATCGATAATGGCATTTTCAGACGGAAAAAATATCAAAGTCATGTTACCCTCACAAGACCATAAGCAGATCGGCGAGGGTGACACCGGACCGAATACAGGTGGCATGGGAGCTTATTGTCCGGTGAAATTTATCGATGATTCCACCATGGAGTTCGTTAGTGAGCATATACTGGAACCAACAATTGCCGGGTTAGAACGAGAAGGCCGTCTATATCGTGGCGTTTTATATGCCGGTCTGATGCTAACCGAATCGGGTCCCAAGGTTCTTGAGTTTAATTGCCGATTCGGCGATCCTGAAACTCAGGCCGTTCTGGCTCTTTTGAAAACTGATATTGGACGCATCTTTGCAGCCACCGCCGATGGAAATCTATCAGGAACAAAAATCGAATGGTTTCCCGGCTCTGCCGCCTGTGTTGTCCTTGCTTCAAAAGGTTATCCCGGCAAAGCCGAAACCGGTCAACGTATTACCGGACTTCGGAATTACACTGATAAAAAGTGTCAACTGTTCCACTCTGGTACCCGAAAGGAAGGTAAAAACTGGGTAGCCTCAGGAGGCCGTGTTATAGGTGTCACCGGAATCAATCACGACCTAAAATCCGCATTAGGTTCCGCTTACGATGTAATTAACAGTATTAAATTTGATGGAATGTATTATCGAAACGATATTGGCTTTAAAGCCAACTTACAAATAAAGACAGTGGGAATTTAATATGCCAAAAGTACTTATATTAATCGGTTCCAAATCCGATTCCAAATATGCCGATGAATGTGTGTCTATCCTAAATAATCTGGGTATAGACAATACTCTTGAAGTATCATCGGCTCATCGGCAGCCGGATAGGACAGACGAATTATCAAAATCGGCAGCCGAAAAAGGATTTGAAGTTGTCATCTGTATGGCTGGTATGGCGGCGGCGCTTCCCGGCGTTGTAGCTGCCCGAACCAAATTACCAGTGATAGGTGTCCCTCTTCCCGCTACTCTTGAAGGTATTGACTCGCTTCTCGCTATTGCTCAAATGCCTTCTGGAGTTCCAGTTGCAACAATGGGAATCGGTAAAGCCGGTGCCAAAAACGCCGCTTTTCTATCGGCCAGAATACTTGCCATTAAATATGATGAAATTGCAAAAAAGCTTGACGAAATATAATTCTTTAATATTATTGAACACAATTGAGAACAAAATTGTAGAATATATAAATGATTTTATAAGAGGGAGACACTAAAATGAACACCAAATTTTGGTCAATGAAAAATGCCGCAATTATTGCCATCCTGACGTTGCTCACAATTCCTGTTACAATTCTGGCTCAGGATGATGATCAGGAAGCCAAAAAAATCTTTAATAAGGCATTAGAGGCTCAGCAGGCGGGAGATGACTCCCTTGCCGTTATACTTTATGATGCCACAATAGCAGAAGATCCAAATTTTACCGATGCCTACATAAATCTTGGCTCCATACACTTCGGAAGAAGCGATTTTGCCATAGCTGCCACAAATTTCAAAAAAGCGACTGAGATTGATGCATCCAGTGCCGATGCCTGGGCCAACCTGGGACGATCATACTATAAGCAGCAAAAATATGATGATGCCATTAACTGCTATAACACGGTAATTTCAAACGATGCCGAATATTTTGAGATATATAAAGATCTGGGGCTCGTTCAATTTGTCAAAAAAGACTGGGCACCGCTGGTTGCAAGTATGACCAAATTCACCGAGCATTTTACCGATGATTACCTCCCATATTATCTGATTGGTAAAGGTTATCAGAAGTTGAAAAAATTTGATGAATCGATCGCCAATTACAAAAAAGCTATCGCGCTAAAAGCTGATGACTATAATTGCCACAACAGCCTGGGGCAGATTTATCAGGAAAAGGAAAATTTTGATAAAGCTTATGAATCATTTAAGAAAGCAAGCCAACTAAAATCGGACAAATATCTTGCCTTTTATAATATGGCCTGGTCATATCAAATGATGAACCAGGATGCTGAAGGCAACTTATCCAACGTTGACAATATTATCGAGCACTGGAATAAATTTCTCAAATCAGCCAAAAATAACCCAAAAGCAAAAAGTTATGTCGAAAGTGTTGAAGCAACAGTTACTGAGCTAAAGGAATACAAAAAATTCTAAGGGTTTATTAAATTGTTTTTTATATAATTTATTGGGCAGGTTATACATCTGCCCAATTTTTTTAATCTATTATTTTTTAATATGGTTTTCAAAATTGTTTAAGAATCTTCAAACTCCTATCGCCAGCACCAGACTCAGTTTGGTAATAAACATCCTGCTTCTGATCCTGAAACTGTTTGGCGGTATCGTCGGTCGATCGCAGGCATTGGTCGCTGATGCCCTCAATTCACTTCTTGATATCGTTGCTAATATTGTCGTTTGGCTTGGAATCAATATTGCCAAAAAACCGCCCGATGAGGGGCATCCCTATGGTCATGGTAATGCCGATACCCTCTCGGCCGTTTTTGTTGCGATGGTTCTGATCATCACCGGCGGATATATCGGCCACGCATCCTTCGATTCCATCATGAACCACAACTTCACTACACCGACCTACCTTGCCACTATTGCTGCTGTTATAACAATTATTGTCAAATCTATTTTGTATAAATATACAATAAGAATCGGGGAAAAATATCGATCACAAGCGGTCATCGCCAACGCTGCCGACCATCGCTCTGATGTTATTGTCTCGATCGGGACCCTGATTGGAATTGTTGTGGCGCAAACCAAATACCCGATTCTTGATCCTATCGCCGGTTTGTGGGTCGCCTTTTTTATTCTTAAACAGGCTGTTAAAATTATTCGCGATAATGTCCATACCCTTATGGTTGGCGCACCTGAAATGAAGCGGCAAAACGACATCAGAGAATTCATTACCAACATTGAAGGTGTTATCAGGGTCAGATGGATCAAAGGACGGATGGTCGGCCCTGATTACCACATGGATGCCGCTGTGAATGTCAAAGGCGATATAACGGTCCGCGAGGGGCATAATATTGCCAGCAATATTAAAATATCGGTGATTAAAGAATTCCCCGAAGTCGCCGGCATCCTCGTCCATATCGAACCAGATTCCGAATAACCTTTCTGCGACCGGTAGGAAGAACATTCTTTTCTGTCCAAATATAAATTTGTTTAACGCTACCGCTTAAATTGAAAAAATTAGTTTCTTTGGCGTGGATGTCAAGGGGTTTCTTGTTGAGTGAGAGCGATGAACTAACAATCTTACTCGAAAGAGACGATTTATATCTTTTAAAATTACATTAATTCTATTGACAGTAATCCTTCACTTGGTTAGATTTTCACGGCAAAAGTAATGTTAAACCGTTTTGGAGTTGTAAGGCAATGTCAAATATATCCCCAGATAAGAGTAAGACAACTTTCGACTACCTCCCCTTTAATGAAAAACATTATAAAGAATATAAACGCAAAAATATTGTAAGATTACTTTTAACTTACCTGACACCATTAATTATATTGGTAACATATTTTTTCTATCAGTATGATGCAATGATCTCTGATAGCCAACACCTTCATCTCAAAGCGATTGCTGAAAATCAGTCAAATACGTTTGATCTCTTTATAACAGAGCGCGTGGTTAATCTGACAAATTTAATAAATGATCCCAGATTAATTTTTCCTCCGACACCTGATGATATGCAAAATTATCTAAAAAGACTTAAACAAAATAGTCAGGCTTTTACCGATATCGGTTATCTTGATTCAACAGGAATACAGATTGCCTATACCGGCCCCTTCCCTTCCCTTGAAAAACAAAATTATAGTACTGAACCGTGGTACATTGATCTTAATAAAAAAGACAGCAACTTCATCATAACCGATATATATCCCGGCCTGCGTAACAAACCGCACTTTACAATTGCCATAAAGAGAATAATCGGGAAACAGATTGCCATATTACGGACCTCACTGGACCCAGAAAGAATGTACGAATATATTACATCGTTGGAAGGTTCACAAGAAGTGTCAACATCGATTGTCAATCATATCGGGTATTACCAGTTAGTAAAGCCTCAGGCTGGTAAACCTTTGGATGCATCACCTTTTGTGCCGACAAAAACGCCCAAACTGGGAATCGGAAATACTAAGATAGAAAATTCATCGTTAACCTATGCCTATTCTTGGCTTAAAACTGCCGATTGGGCTCTGATTGTCCAAAAATCAGGATCTGAGCATAGTAATATGCTGTCGGGTTATCGCCTAAAAATACTTGGTATATCTCTGGCGCTTATGGCATTAATATCAATAGTTATATTATATCGTGCCGGAAAGCTGGTCGAATATCAAAAAGAGGCTGATAGAACTCGGGCACAATTAGAGCATGCCTCCAAGCTGGCATCTGTCGGAGAGTTGGCCGCGGGAATCGCGCATGAAATAAATAATCCGCTTGCAGTAATTAATGAGGAAGCAGGACTAATGAAAGACCTCTTAACGGCTGATTTTGGGGATCCGCCGACAACCAAAGAATTAATTCAATATTTAGATAGTATCCATGAATCAGTTTTCCGTTGCCGCGATGTAACGCGCAAGCTTCTGGGATTTGTCAGAAAAACCAATTTGGATATATCGCCTCACAATATTCATGAAATTATTGATAATGTGGTCGACGGAATTCTTGGTAGGGAAATGGAAGTATCGAATATTGAAATGGTCAGACAATATGACAATAGTATTCCACAAATGCAGACTGACGCCAACCAGCTTCAACAGGTATTATTGAATATTCTGAATAATGCCATTGATGCACTTGAGGGCAACCCCGGCAAAATTACCATTACTACCGGCTTTATAAAAAAGAAAATTCAGATTACGATTGCTGATACCGGAATTGGCATGACCGGTGAGCAAATCGAAAAGATATTTTTGCCATTTTTTTCTACCAAAGAAGTCGGGAAAGGGACCGGCCTGGGACTATCTGTTAGTTATGGAATAATTAAGAACATGGGTGGCAAAATTGAGGCAGAAAGCACACCCGGGCATGGAAGTTTATTTATATTGACCGTACCATTACACTGTAAATGTTAAAAGTGACGGATATTAAACAATTTTGTATTTGAGTGATTCTTTATAGATACTGGAGACATAATGGACGAAAAACGCGTTAAGGATCTGATGGTTCCGCTTGATCAATATGGATTGGTTTCACAAAATGCTACCCTATTAGAGGCGATTCTAATCCTGGAGGAGGCGCAAGGAAAACGTGATCGCGGTCGCCAGCCTTTTCGGGCGGTTCTTGTTATCGATGAAAATAAAAAAGTAATCGGGAAGCTTGGCGAACTTGCGTTTTTAAAGGCTTTGGAACCGAAACGCAATGCGTTAGGTGATGTAGGCAAACTATCCAGAGCTGGCGTCAGCGATCATATCATTAACACGGTAATGAACCATTATCAATTTTTTCAGGACAAGCTATCAGATCTTTGTTACCGTGCTCGCGATACCAAAGTAAAAAATGTGATGCATCCTATTGATGAGTGTATTGATGAAGAGGCACCATTATGTGAGGCTATAACAAAATTTATCATGTGGGATACATTATCCGTTCTGGTTTCCAGAAAAGGGGAAATAGTCGGTTTGTTGAGGATACCAGATATCTGTCAGGAAATTGCCGAGCACATGAAAGCGCTTTCAAAAGAAAATGATGAGTAAAATGGGAGTAAAATAATGCCCAAGATATTGCTTGTAGATGATGAAGAGCAATTCCGGACTTCAATTGTAAAAAGGTTGAATTTACGTAATTATGAGACCATTGATGTCAACAATGGTGACGATGCCATTAAGCTGGTTCGCAGTGACAGCGATATAGATGTCGTTATTTTAGATCGTAAAATGCCTGGAATGGATGGTGAGGAGGTTCTTAAGGAAATCAGGCACTATCGGCCAGCCCTTCAGGTAATAATGCTGACGGCTCATGCCAGCATGGATTCGGCCATGGAGATAGGGCGTTTGGAGGCATATTCATATTTGGAAAAACCTTATGATTTCGATGAACTTGTAAAAGTTATTGAGTCGGCTCGTCAGGATAAAATTCACATGATGGCTAAAAAAGAGATCCACCATGTGGAGACGGGTTCAATTTGGAATTGGTTAAAAGGTTCACATAATTCTCGCCCCGGGATATTAATTCTTGGTGCCCTGATCTTTGCATTAATGCTGTTGACCCCTGCACCGCAACGCCTGCTGGACATTCTCTCAACTCCCAAAACTGGCGAGATTACAGACATCAATATGGGTTTTGCCGATTATCGCCAGATGAGTAATAATGAATCTATTGCCGATTATTACAGTCGCAAAAACAAGATGTACAGCACGGTCACAAATATCGACGGCGGTGTCGTCAAAGTCCCTCAGACTCCGGCAATAGTATCTATCAAATCCCGGGTGATGCTTGCCACACTGATTGTGGCCGCCCTTTTCTGGGCATCAGGGGCAGTGCCGGTCGGCATTACAGCTTTATTTGTCGGCATGATAATGTACTTCTCTGGAATTCTGCGACCCGATGATATTGCCAAAGCCTATGCCAAAGATGCTGTCATCTTCATATTCGGGGTCCTCGCCTTTGCCGTGGCTATTTCCAAGACCGGGTTAGACAGACGTATCGGTCTGTTGCTTTTGGGACCGGCCAAGACATTGCCCCGACTCCTCTTTTTATTTCTGCCGCTTCTGGCTATAACCTGCTCTTTTGTGTCAGAGCATGCATTGGTGGCATTTATTATGCCATTGTTCATGATGGTCTATGTCACGTCAATCCGAGGTGCTGGCATAAAAAAAGACCGAGCGCTGGCCGTGATGCTTGCCCTGACTCTCTGCTATACAGCCAATATCGGCGGACCGGGATCTCCGGCAGCCGGCGGCCGCAATGCCATTATGATGGGTATTATGCAGGACTACAACGTAGCCCCGACTTTTGGTGAATGGATGACTTATGGGATGCCATTTGTGCCGATTATGGCCCTGGTCATTGCCGCCTATTTTTACCTGACCTTTCGGTCGAAGCTAAAAGTCAAATCGCTTAATGTCTCGGCCATAGTGCATCAAGCATCGGAACGGATTGGGCCGATGAACCGCAACGAATATCTCACTGCAGCCGTTTTAGTTGCAGTCATAATTCTATGGATCGGCGCCAGCGATACTTTCGGCATGGGCGGTCCGATCATTCTCGGATTGGTCGCTTTAAATATCTTGCGCATTCTCAAGTGGCGCGACATCACTACGATTCATTGGGAGGTGGTGGCCCTGTATGCCAGTGCCAGTGCCCTGGGCAAAGGCTTGGCTGATACCGGAGCGGCACTGTTCCTGGCCGACAGCTTCCTTTCCATCCTCCCTGAATTTATGAGGGACGGATCGGGATTGGCGATGGCTGCCAGTTTGTTCACCGGGCTAACTACCAATTTCATGAGTGATGGCGCCACTGTTTCAGCCATAGGACCGATTACCATACCGATGGCCACAATCAGCGGTACTCACCCATGGATGGTCGGCCTCGCTACAGCCTTTGCCTCGTCTTTTGCCCACATGCTGATCATCGGCACGCCGTCAAACGCAATCGCGTATGCTATGGCTAAAGATCCTTTGACCGGCGAGCAGTTGGTAACTCTCACCGATTTCCTTAAACATGGTGCTGTGGTGTTGGTATTATCTTTGGCGGTTCTTTGGGGATGGACTATATTCGGATATTGGCAATGGATTGGATTTTAATTGAATAAAATAGAGGTGTGTTATGTCAAAAAAAATCAAGTTGTTAATCGTTGACGACGAAATCAAATTCCTTGACTCAATCGCCAAACGACTGGAACTAAGGGATTTTGATGTTACCAAAGCAATCAATGGGCAGGAAGCAATTGAAGCGACGCATAACGACAAATTCGATCTGGCTCTGCTTGATCTGAAAATGCCGGGGATGAATGGTAAAGAAGTATTGGAGATTATAAAAAAAGAGCATAAGTATCTTGAAGTTATTATTCTCACCGGACATGGCTCAATGGACTCGGCCGTTGAATGTACCAAGCTGGGTGCTTTCAGCTATCTTCCCAAACCGTACGAACTGGAAAAACTTATTGAAATACTTCAGCAGGCCTTTGAAGCACGCTTGAAAAACAAATTCTCACTAGATCAGGCTCGTATGGAAAAACTGGCAAAACTCGCCTCCGGATCGAGCGCTTTGGGAATCCTTCGTGCAATGCGCGATATGGATGATGATGAGAAATGAAAACTATATTTTTCGATTTATTGTTGGAAAGAAGATCCAAAGTTTAATTAAATTTCTGGAAATTCGTTGCTCGGCATTGTTTAAAAATGAAAATTGGTTTTCCACCCCTTGGGTGAGTTATTGAAGATTTACCTAATAATTACAAATTTATAATGAAAAATTATTTTTTTGTAAGGACCTAAATAAATAACCTTTTTGCCTAAACATAACTGGCCAATCTGAAGATTAACTCAGCACAAAGTTGTAACAAGATTACAAGGATCATTTGGAATATGAGATATTAGTGGAATTATTAATTATTATCAATCTCCCCCATTTATTTCGTATAACATATAGATATAAATATAAGGGATTGAGCCATGAAAAATAAAACTAAGAATATAAATAGCATATCTGATATTTTGTTTATTTCGATTTTTATAGTTTTATTTATTACAATTGGTTTTGTAGTTACCACAAAAAGCGCAGGTGAAAAGAATATGGGTTATAATAAACTGACCGAAGAAGAAGAAAATGTGATCGTTCACAAAGGAACCGAATCTCCTTTCAGTGGCGAATTTAATAAGTTTTATGAAACCGGTACATATCTTTGCAAAAGATGTGAGACCCCTCTTTACAAATCGGACAGCAAGTTTAATTCACAATGCGGGTGGCCGAGTTTTGACGATGAGATCCCCGGAGCGGTCAAACGTATCCCTGACAAAGATGGCAGCCGCACCGAGATCGTTTGTAATAGCTGCTCGGCTCATCTTGGGCATGTTTTCCTCGGTGAACAGTTTACCGATAAAAACACGCGACACTGTGTCAATTCGATCTCATTAAAATTTGTTTCCGATGAAGAAACGTCAATGAAAGAAGAGAATCCGGCAACCGAAACCGCTTATTTTGCCGGCGGATGTTTCTGGGGGGTCGAGTATCTTCTTCAAAAAGAAACTGGAGTCTTATCGACCTCGGTTGGATATATGGGCGGGCATAAAGATAATCCGACTTATGCCGAAGTCTGCGATGGCACCACCGGGCATGCCGAGGTCGCTAAAGTCGAGTTTGATCCGTCAATAATAAGCTTTGAAAAATTGGCCAAACTGTTTTTTGAGATACATGATCCGACCCAGATAAATGGTCAGGGACCCGACATTGGAAGACAGTATCGCTCTGAGATATTTTACTCAAATGAAAACCAGAAAAGCATTATCGAAAAACTGATTAAAATTCTTGAAAGCAAAGGCGCCAAAATAGCGACAAGATTAACCAAAGCCGACAGCTTCTGGGCCGCAGAGAATTACCATCAGGATTATTATCAAAACAATGGTCATCAACCGTACTGTCATTCCCGCCGCGAAATCGACTGGAATTAATTGCCCGTTATGAGAAAATTCGCCTCAAAATCTAAATCCAAATCATTAATTTACTCGACTGTAATGAGATTTGTTGGCACTCTTAACTATCTTTGGGTGAGACAGTTACAGCTTTCACTTGACAAATTCGGGAAATATTATATTTTAGATACAGAGAGTTCTTCTTTGGAATCCCGGGCTTTAATTACTCCCCTCTAAGTCTGGCCGAAGAAAGCTCTCTTTTAATTCGGAGCAGTTTAATTATTTTATATCAATCTAATTCGAGTCGTTCGAAATCTTCCCAGTCGACAACTACTTTATCTTTGCCATCTTTTATGATGATACCTTTATTGTCATTGTCAAT
>JAQBFG010000060.1:0-21104 GCA_032123495.1 Candidatus Zixiibacteriota bacterium
AGAAAATCAGCTTCTCCCTTATGTTCTTGATCCCGAAATGGCACATCTGGTCGAATTGGAACTAAAAAAACAAGGCGTTAAGATTCTTTTAGGCCAGACAGTGGAAAATATTGGATTAGACATTGAAGAAAAGCCGGAAATTAAATTGAGTGGTGGTGATCAATTGGTGTCTAATTTTATCTTCTTATGTCTTGGTGTGAAACCTGAGACAACTCTTGCCGAAGATTGTGGATTAAAAATAGGCGAGACCGGAGGAATATCTGTCAATAAGATGATGCAGACATCCGACCCGGATATTTATGCCGGTGGTGATTGTGTGGAGAATATTCATCAGTTGACCAAAGAAAAGGTTTATATGCCGATGGGTTCGCTGGCGAATCGCCATGGTCGGGTAATAGCGGAAAATATCGCCGGAAATAATGTCAAATTTCCGGGTGTGCTTGGTACGTTTTTGGTAAAAGTATTTGATATAAATGTTGGTGCTGTTGGTTTAACAGAAAAAGCGGCAGAATTGGCAGGACTAAAGTTTGATACAGTTCTCGGCAGTTTTACTGACATACCTGATTTTTATCCAGAAGGCGGAACCTTTACACTAAAAATGGTATATGAAAAGCAAACTGAGCGGCTGCTCGGATTGCAGGCGGTTGGAACTGGCGATATTTGCCGACGGATTGATACTTTCTCATCACTTCTACAGAAAAAAGGGACCGTAAACGACCTACTTGATTTTGAGCATGGGTACGCGCCCCCATATTCGGAGGCGGTCGATTCGTTACATCATCTGGGCGGAATGGTCAAAGCCAAAGAAGCCGGATTTAATTTCGCCAAAGCGGAAGAAACCGTAGAACTCGATTTAACCTGGCTTGATGTTAGAGAAACAGACGAAGTCGAATCTTCTCCATGGCCCTATGTGGCTGAAGGGTACAATCAGGAACTTATTCATATACCGCTGAATGATCTTAAGGAGCGTCTTAAAGAACTTGATCCCCAGCATAAGATAATGATTCTCTGCCGCAGAGGGCCCAGATCATATCAGGCGGCGGTTATTTTAAGAAAATCCGGTTTTAAAAATGTTTGCATCGTTAGCGGCGGAACACAGGCGGTTTTATCTTAAAAGGTATTTTATGTCTTCAATAAATTGGCAGTTGATCGTTTGTGGTATTAATCATAAAACCAGTACAATCGAAGAGCGTGAAAAATTGCAGATAGCTAAAGAAAATCTGGCTGAGGCAAATTCTTTGTTTGGTAAATTATCAGATGTCCGGGAAGCGGCCATTTTATCTACCTGTAATCGAGTTGAATTTTATTTTGTCGCTCTTAAAAATCGTGAACCGTTTGAAATTGTGGAAGAGTTTTATTCACAATTCAATAAACAGAAAATCTCTGATCTGGTAGATAAGTTCTACATAAAGAAAAATAAGCATACGGCTGATCATCAGTTTCGGGTTGCCGCCGGAATCGATTCAATGGTCCTTGGGGAAAACCAGATTATTGGACAGTTAAAGGACGCTTACAGTTCCACTTGTGCGGTAAGAACAACCGGGAAAGTGATTCATCGGCTTTTTCATCAATCGTTCCGGGTTGGTAAGCTGGTCAGGACCGATACTGAGATGGGTAAAGGATCCTGCTCAATAAGCAGTGCGGCGGTGGGATTACTAAAAAGTAAAACCTGTGATTTGGTAAAACCAAATATTCTTTTTATCGGTATCAATCAGATGATTTCATTGGCAGCATCTAATTTAATAAAGGGCAATTATGATAAATTGGTTTTTGTCAACCGCACCAAACAAAAAGCGGTAACTTTTGCCGATAAATTCGGTGGTGCTGGTTATGGATTGGATAGACTTGAAGAATCCCTTAATGAAGCAGATGTTGTTATCACCTGCACCGGATCAACCGCGCCGATTATTTCAAATAATGTGCTGAGTCGATTAACAAAGAAAAATCCTGATAAAAAAATGATTATAATGGATATGGCAATTCCTCGTGATGTTGAGGCAAATAAAAACTCATATCCCAATATTTCTATATTAGACCTTGAAGATATTCATCAGTATGTAATAACTCAACAGGCTATCAGAGAAAAAGCGATTCCTCAGGCAGAAGAGATTATTAATCGCAAGCTTGATGAGTTCGATTATTGGTTCAAGCAGGTCAGGCAGGAACCAACCTACAATGGTCTCGGTGAAGCTTTTAATTCCGTTTACAATCAGGAACTGGGAATATTATTTGAAAATCTTGAGCCAAACTTACGTAAACAGTTAGAGAAGGCCGGCAAAAAGATGGTTAAAAAAATGCTGACCCTTAAAATAAATGAGAATACTAACAGTTAATCTGGAGATAAAAGATGCCAAATGAATATTTACCAATCGGATTGTCACTTAAGAAAAAACCATGTTTGATTGTCGGTGGTGGAAATGTCGCTTTGCGTAAAATTGAGATTATGCTTGAATATGATTCTCAATTAACAATTATTGCGCCCAAGTTGGAAGACAAAATAGAATATTACGCCGAGCGCAAAGTAATTAAGGTAGAAAAACGGGAATATATTGTCGGTGAGGCATCAAAATATGGTATTGTTATTGCCGCCAGCGATGACGCCGATGTCAACAAAACAGTAGCTGACGATTGCAATAAAGCCGGGGTTCCGATTAACGTAGTTGATAGTCCCAGCATGTGTGATTTTATATTCCCGGCGACGATTCTGCGGGACTGTTTGGCCATATCAATTCTTTCAGATGGAAAAGCACCTTTTCTCTCTGGCCATTTGAGAATGATTCTGGAGGATTTATTCCCACAACATTGGAGTAAAATTGCTAAACAGGCAACTGAATTTCGCAAGAAAGTTCATAAACGCTGGATAGGCAATCCTCAGGAAAAGGCAAATTGTTTCGAGCGTTTTATTAATTCTGATTGGAAAAAACTACTTAAGGATTTATCAGATAAAGAATTAGATTCCGAACTGGATAAAATGCTTGAAAATTAGTATCTTAATAAGATGAATGAATCAAAAAACAAAAAAATAGAAAAAGGTTTTGTCTATCTGGTTGGCGCCGGTCCCGGCGATCCCGGACTTATCACGGTCAAAGGAAAACTGGCCTTAGATAATTGCGACGCGGTTATATATGATAATCTTGTTCCTTCCGAATTGATTGTAGCTCTTCCGGCCCATATTGAAAGACATTATGTCGGGAAAAAATCGGGGCGGCAATGCTGTTCACAAAATGAAATAAATAAGCTGATGATAAAACTGGCCGAAGAGCATAATTCGATTGTCCGTTTAAAAGGGAGCGATCCGCTCATCTTTGGACGAGGCGGCGAGGAAGCAAAATTCCTTCGCCAGCATGATATCGATTTTGAAATAATACCGGGTGTTACTGCCGGAGTTGCGGTTCCGGCCTATAGTGGTATCCCCTGCACCGATCGACAACTCGCCTCATTTGTGATGTTTGTCACCGGTCATAAGGCCCGTGAAAAAAAAGCTTCTACGGTACCCTGGGAATGGATCGGCAAAGCCAAAGGCGGTACTATAGTAATTTATATGGGGGTTGGTGAAATAGAATATATTGTCGGCACTTTGATGAAGTCCGGAATGTCACCAGATACTCCCGCCGCAATAATTGAGCGTGGTACATTTCCAACACAAAAATATGTTGCATCGAAACTATCCGAGTTGCCTTCTGCGGTTAAAGAAAAAGGCATCAAACCACCGTCGCTGTTTATTATCGGTGAGGTTGTAACGCTACAGCCATGGCTGGAGTGGTTTAAAGATAAGCCTCTTATGGGCACCCGAGTGATGGTCACCCGTGCGGCGGCACCGGCGCAAAAGATATATGAGTATCTAAGAGAGCTGGGAGCCGAGGTATTGCCATATCCGACCATTGAAGTCGAGGAATATCTCGATCCCAAAGGCTGGAACGCCTATGATAAAATCAAATCGAAAAACAGATGGCTTATCTTTACCAGTGAAACCGGTGTTCGGTTTTTTATGAAACAGTTTCTGGAGCAATCTGGTGATATCAGACGACTTGGTGATTATAAAATCGCCGCAATTGGTACATCGACTGCGGCCGATTTGCAAAAATTCGGATTAATGGCCGACTTTATTCCTAAAAAAGCAACAGCGGATGCCCTTGGAAAAGAGATGAATGAAAAAGTTAATCTTAAAAAAGCAGAAATCGTTCGCGTCCGCGGTGTTCTTGCTGCCGATTCAATTGAGAAGGCATTGATAAAAGCGGGTGCAAATGTTATCCCGCTGACAGTTTATAATACATATTACCCGGAATGGTCGGGAGGATTAAAAGAAAAACTGTTTGAATATCCGCCGGACGTAATCATTTTTTCAAGCGGTTCGACGGTTAATGGTCTCTATGAAAATCTTTCAAAAAAAGAGGTCAAATCTTTGATTTCAAATGCAAAGATTTATTCGATTGGTCCCGCGACATCAAAAATACTTAAAGAGGCCGGGATAAAAGTATCAGAAGAAGCGGCCCCTCATAATATGACCGCGTTAATAGATCAGATGGTTAAAAATATAACTGAAAATAAAAACGGGAGGTCCTAATGAGTTTCCCCGATTTCAGACCAAGAAGATTAAGAAAAAGTGAGGCGATGCGCCGACTTGTCCAGGAAACACAGCTTCATCCCTCCGATTTTATTTATCCTCTGTTTGTCAGCGACATAATTGAATCGGTCGAACCGATTAAATCGATGCCGGGTATTAATAATTTTCCATTAAAGGTTATTGCCGGTGAGGCAGATCGTATTTTCAGACTTGGTATTCCGGCTGTACTGTTATTTGGGACCCCATCAGCAAAAGACGCAACCGGTTCAGACTCTCTCAAAGATGATGGAATAATTCAAAAAGCTATTCAGGAAATCAAATCTGTTAATTCTGATTTAGTAGTTGTCACCGATGTTTGTCTTTGTGAATATACCGACCATGGGCACTGCGGAATTATTAAAAATAATGATGTTGACAATGATGCCACCCTTGAGATTTTGGCCAGGCAGGCAGTCAGCCATGCCCGCGCAGGAGCCGATATGGTAGCACCATCAGACATGATGGACGGCCGGGTTGCGGCTATTCGTGACGCGCTTGATAATGAAATGTTTGAAAATACTCCAGTAATGGCATACTCGGCCAAGTACTGCTCTGCCTTTTATGGTCCTTTCCGTGAGGCGGTCAATTCGGCACCGCAGTTTGGCGACCGGAGAACTTATCAGATGGACCCGGCTAATGCAACCGAAGCGCTCAAAGAGATAAGTCTCGATATCGATGAGGGTGCCGATATTGTTATGGTCAAACCGGCATTGTCTTATCTTGATATTATCGCCCGAGCTAAAGCGGAATTTGATGTACCTATCGCCGCATATAACGTCAGTGGTGAATATTCGATGGTGAAACTTGCGGCTCGCGAAAATCTAATGGATGAAAAACGATTGGTTTTGGAAATATTGACCTCAATTAAACGTGCCGGAGCCGATATAATTATTTCGTACCACGCCCCGGATGTCGCCCAGTGGCTGGGGTAGATTAAAAAATTAGCCGATTCGTAATAATGGCCGGGTCAGACAGGTCGGTCCACCGGCACCTTTGCGGGAAATTTCATTACCTTTATAGGTTAAAACTTCGACACCTTCATCTTCAAGCATCTGTTTGGTTTGATTGTTCCCCTCAAGCATAATACATTTTCGCGGTGCAATCGCCAGAACATTGCAGGCCATAGTTTCAAATTCGGAATCAGGGACATCAAGCAGACGTATCCCCCGTTCAATTAACAGTTCCCGAAACGGAACCGGCATCAAACGGGAATAAACCAAAGCTAAATTAGTATCAATCGGACTGATAATTGACATCAGGTGAAAAACATCGTCCGGCCCTTCCCAATGCGGAAGATGAACCGTGATAACTTCATCCACAAAATCTGCAGTTAACTCAGTCAACTGCCTGATACCTTCATCGTTGGTTCTATAGCCACGCCCAACAGCCAATCTCGTCTTGTCGAGCCAGATCAAATCGCCACCCTCGATATGGCCATCACCGGTTATTGAGCCAAGAATCGGAATATCTGCTTTTTTTAAATATTCCTCAACCGCGGAAGCCTCTCCCCTGCGCTCGGCTTTGCCCATATTGCATAGTACCATCCCTTGAGGCGTGACAATTGATGAATCACGAACATAGACTGAATCAATGCCGGTGTTATCGTTTTGAGGAAGAAACATTATATCTTTGATTTCACTTTTAAGCAGCGTGATAAAATATTCATACTCCTCAAGTGCCTCGTTAAACACTGGCGCCGAGCTGTACCCGAGCTCACTCCACTGGTCGTCAATATTATCCTGAGAGATTAAAGCATGTTTGGGATGCTTTAATAGTAAACTCTCAATTTTTCCGTATTCCGATTGATTTCCAATTTCCATGTTTATTGCACTTCCAAATAGTTTGTTTTTTCTATTCTATTAGCTTCATCTGCCTTTTTGCGCATCTGTTTGACACCTTCTTCGTACTCTGACATATTTTCAACATCACCAAAAAAGAAAGGTGAGGCGTCGATATTATATTCCTGATTGTGCCGCAGCACTTGACCAAAATTTCCGGGTGGTGCATAACCGGAACTGAAAAAACATATCATTCCGGTCAAGATAATTAAACCAAAGATAAATTTCAACCATCTTTGCTGTATCGCTGATTTGTAATCAGCTTGTTTCTTATTTCTATCTTTAAACCGCATTTGGGAATATCACCATAAAGGCGAGCCATGCCACCAGTAATGTTAAAACCAAATTAAACGACTGGCCAACGACATACAATACCATCGGTTTGCCACCTTCCATCCGACCCGCAAGATCTTTGAAATTTGATTCCAAACCTATCGAAGCGAAGGCAAGACAGAAAAACCATCCACGAAGAGTTTTAGTTATTGGATTAATAACTGTTGATTCAACAATTTTAAAATCTCCCTGCATCGCGGGAACAACAACAAATGAAAACAGAAGTGAGGCGCCAACAAAACCGAGAACAAATTTTGGGAACCGATACCAGATCTCCATCAGATTCGGTTTATGATCAGGTTCACAGTCAACTTTGGTCACCCAGTAAATAGCGATAAAAAATGCCATCACTCCGATAAGTACATTCTGAATCATCTTGACCACCGCGGCAACTTTTTCGGCGTCAGGTCCAAGCATCGACCCGGCCGCCACAACGGCACCGGTGGAATCGATGGTGCCTCCCATCCAGGCGGCTCCGAGGATATCGTTCATCCCGACAAACTGTATGGCAAGCGGCATAAAAAACATCATCAGGACGGTAAAAATCAGGGTCATCCCAACCGCCAGAGTCAGATCTTCTTTTTTGGCACAACAGGCCGCCGCCGCGGCAATCGCCGCCGAGACCCCACAGACTGACGTAGCAGCAGCTATGATTATCGCCAATGCCTTATTTTTCATCTTTAAATATTTTACGGCGAATATATACATAAATATGACAACGATGGGAGTAACAATCCAGGCCACCATCAGTCCCGGAATACCCAGCGAAAGAATCTTCTTGAATAGTATCTCAGCACCCATCAAAACCAGACCGATTTTAATAAAAAGTTCGGTTTTGGCGCCAGTTCTTAACCAATCGGGGGTACCAATCGTATTACTGATTAGCAGCCCAACCAATAATGCCCACATCGCATAACTAAGTCCCCAGTATTTAATGTTCATCTGATTGGCAATCCAATACGATACAGTAGCCAGAATAAAAATTGCGATAAATCCGAGGAAATACTTACCGAGTTTTTCACTTTTCATAATTGCGATAGCAATCGATGTCAACGTAGCAAGAGCCAGCATTAATATAATCAGAGGAATCCAGATTTCAGATAAAACAACGCCATCTTTGATAACCTGAAAAGCGGTCATTGGATCATCGGTCCATTTGCCTATTTTGGGAACGGCCGGAACCCATTGCATCAGAGCAGCGATAATAATGGCAAAACCGATCCAGACGGCCCACCAATCTTCTTCTTTCCACAGAGCATTAAAACCATTTTTCATATATTCGTCCTTTGCCCAACACACACTTTGGAAAACCTAATAAAATAAAGAAACAGATCGAAATCGTTTGGTCAAGATTAAAATTTCACCCAAAAATAAAAGAGTCTATTAATAATAGACTCTTTTTAAATAGATATATATTCGTTTTAAATTCGTGCTTCGCGCCCGATTGACTTGGCATAAACCAGAGCCAACGTACGATAAATCATATGCGCAAATTTTGAATATGGCATGTACCATAACAGGAAGAACACAACGACCAAATGGAAAAAGTAATTAATATAGGCAAGCATCGGAATCCCTGTTAAGCGGGTCAGCCAGGATAACATTCCGGTCAGACCAACAATTGAAAGCATATAAAGAAACAGATAATCCTGATAGCCATTGGCACCGACGTCATCCCTATTTGTCCATCTTCTAAAAATAAGCAGAGCCCCTCCAACAATCAATGCCACTCCGCTCAAAGCACCCAAAATCTTAATCGGATTGGGAAGCTCAATCGGCAGGGCAAAAAATGGACTGAATTGTTCGAGACCAAGCAGTTCCAGATAGTGCGGTATAAAAATAAACATAAAAACGGCCCCGGTCGTGATCATGGCACCAATAAAACCATAAAGAATCAATAAATGTCCCAAAGCGCGTGGTTTATTGACGTCGCATTTATTAAAAGATGAATGACTTAAAATCGTCGGTATCACTTTTATTAAGGCGCCAATAAAGGAAAGTTTTGTCTCTCCCCCGTTCGATTTTAATCCTTTCCAGAATCGCAAAAAACCGATCGCCGCAAAAATGAAAATTATAATATTTCCAAAAACGAAGAGACCATCCACCGAGCTATGCGGCAGAAACAAATTAAAATCAATTTGAGTACTTTGCATAAACAGGTAGTCACCGTCAGCATTTGTCGGTGCAAAAAAGAGAATACTGCTTAATAAAATCAAAGCCGGAATCATTAATAAAAACAACAAGGCTTTGGGATCGGCCAAAGCATTACCCATAAAAGATGGAAATGCAAAACTCCGGTAAATATTCGATCGAACGGCAGCCAGAACATCACCCGGTCTTGCTCCTCGAGGACAACGGGTAGTACAATCATTGCACTGGTGACACAACCAAATATCGGGATCTCTCATCAATTTATCTTTTTGCCCCCATTGAGTCCACAACATCTCTTTTCTTGGAAATGGCTTGTCGCTCGGAGACAGATTACATACTACCGAGCAGGTTGCGCATTGATAACATTTATTTAATGTATCACCGCCGGCCTTCCTGACTTCTCTTATCAGATCAAGATCCGGTTCAGCCAAACGAATACTTCCCATATTTTTCTCCCAATTTAAAATAAAAGGCCTGTTGTTATTATCTGCAGCAAGCCTTAATTATCCATAATATTTTATTAGAATTTCAAGTCAAGACATTTTTTGACAGCGATCTCTCAATAAATCTTAAATAATTTAAAAAAACGCTCCCAAACAGGACAACATACATAACAATTATCCATTTTCGACCGATACTGATTATGGTAACATCAATGGGGGATTTATGTTAAAGGGGGAAACCAAAAGGGGCGCTCTCAAATTTTTGAATATTACAAAGAAGGCTATAATCTTATGAACAATAAATTTTATTTTTTGGGCTTCTAGCATCTATTATTTCACCAAGATTATATAACAAATGGGTGTATTTACTATAATTTAAATATTTAATATATGGCATTTCTTTTAAATATCGAAAAATTGCTCATTTGGCTTAGTTCTATGCCCCGCCACCACTTATGGCATTTTTAGCAAGACTTTTATGAATAAGTTTGTGAAATATATCATTTTTCGGCTTGACATCGCTTGTGAAAAAAGTTACATTCTTATTCAGAGTAAACTAAAGATTTTGGGGATTGTGCAGAAGATATAATTGTGAAATTTATCACATAAACTGGCGATTAAATCGCCAAATAATTGAGGATAGTTCTATGAGTAAGACCAAACTAATTTCCCCACACGGTGGAGGCAAATTAAAGGTACTTCTTCTTGAAGGTACAAAACGCGACTCGGAAATGAAAAAGGCCGAAAAATTACCTAAAGTAGTTATGACGACCAGAGAGACAGGCGATTTAATTATGCTTGGCATTGGTGGTTTTACACCACTTGAAGGTTTCATGGGTAAAGCTGATTGGAAGGGTGTCTGCAAAAGTATGAAGATGTCAGACGGCATTTTCTGGCCAATTCCTGTAACCCTTTCTCATGACGAAAAAGTTGCCCCTGGAACTGAAATCTGTTTGATCTCAGGTGAGACCGATGAAATCATGGGCACCATGAAAGTAAGCGAATGTTACCAGATCGACAAAGAATTTGAATGCCAGAATGTTTATACCACTACCGATCCGGAGCATCCCGGTGTTAAGATGGTTATGGCTCAGAAAGAATGGAATCTGGCTGGTCCGGTAAAGGTTCTTTCGGAAAGTTATTTCCCAGAAGAGTTCAAGGGTGTTTATCAACGCCCCGCAGAGAGCCGTAAAGTATTTGAAGAAAGAGGCTGGAAGACAGTTGCAGCGTTGCAGCTTCGTAACCCGATGCATCGTTCACATGAATATCTGGGCAAGATTGCTGTTGAAGTCAGTGACGGTCTCTATATTCATCAATTGGTTGGAAAACTGAAACCGGGAGATATTCCGGCAGACGTCAGAGTTGATTGTATCAATACTCTGGTTGAAAACTATTTTGACAAAAACCGAGTTTTATGCGGTGGTTATCCTCTCGATATGCGTTATGCCGGTCCTCGCGAAGGACTACTTCACGCCGTTTTCCGTCAAAACTTTGGTTGCTCACATATGATCATTGGTCGTGACCATGCTGGTGTTGGTAACTATTATGGCCCGTTTGATGCTCAGGAAATTTTCTTCCAACTTTGGGATGGTGCTCTTGAATGCAAAATGCTCCCTATCGACTGGACTTTCTGGTGTTACACCTGCGGCGGTATGGCCTCAATGAAAACCTGCCCGCATTCAAAAGAAGAAAGACTTTTCCTTAGTGGCACTGCCCTGCGTAAGGCTCTTTCCGAAAATGGTGAAGTCCCGGCCGAATTCAGTCGTCCTGAAGTTTTGAAGATCCTGCGTGAGTATTATGCCGGTATAGAAGAAGGCGATAAAGTTGAAGTTAAAATGCATGGCCATGCAACCGGCGATGCAAAAGTTAAGAGAAAATAATAGAAGTAAGAATTATAAACCATATTAAGGCTACATAATCTAACAGGAGGAATGAATGCCAAGTTATGTGATTCCTGACAAATGCGATGGGTGTAAGGCGCTGGACAAAACTGCTTGCCAGCATATTTGCCCCAATGACTTGATGGTCTTGAACAAAGACCTCATGAAAGCATACAACCAGGCTCCGGAAATGTGCTGGGAATGTTACAGCTGCGTAAAGATCTGCCCGACCCAGGCCATTGAAGTTCGTGGTTATGCTGATTTCTGTCCTTTGGGTGCCACAGTGACTCCGATGAGAAGTACCGATTCGATCATGTGGACCGTTAAATTCAGAAATGGAACTCTGAAAAGATTTAAGTTCCCAATCCGTACTACCGCTGAAGGCGCTGCTGTGCCGGATGGTGGTTTCCCGACCGGAACCGATGATTTGAAGAGCCCAATTCTGTTCACAGAACCTGAATCAACCCGCTGCGGCGAACTTCCCAAGGTCAAGTAAGAAAGGATATAATAGAATATGCCAAAATTTGAAACAGTAGAGGTCAAAACAGATGTTTTGATTATTGGCGGTGGTATGGCGGCGTGCGGTGCGGCCGTGGAAGCCTCCTACTGGGCCAAGAAAAATAATCTGAAGGTCACGCTCGTTGAAAAAGCTGCTATGGATCGTTCCGGCGCTGTCGCTATGGGACTTTCCGCCATTAACATGTATGTTGATGTTAACACCGGCAAGAATACTATCAATGATTACTGTGATTACGTCAGAAACGACCTGATGGGTATCACCAGAGAAGATCTGGTTGCCAATATTGCCCGTCATGTTGACTCATCCGTTCATCTTTTTGAAAAATGGGGTCTCCCGATTTGGAAAGATGCTGACGGAGCCTATGTCCACGAAGGTCGCTGGCAGCTAATGATCAACGGCGAATCCTATAAGGTTATCGTCGCTGAAGCAGCCAAAAATGCTCTTGGAACAGACAATATTTACGAACGTATCTTCATCACTGATCCGCTTATCAAAGACGGCAAGTGTGTTGGAGCTGTTGGTTTCAGCGTTCGTGAAAATAAATTTTATGTCTTTAAAGCCAAAGCAGTGCTTTGCGCTTTGGGTGGAGCGGTCCACGTCTTTAAACCGCGTTCATCCGGTGAAGGATTGGGACGTTCCTGGTATCCGCCGTTTAACTCCGGCTCCAGCGCATATTTCACCATCAAGGGTGGCGCTGAAATGACCTGTCAGGAAGTCAGATTTATTCCTGTCCGCTTTAAAGATGCTTATGGTCCGGTTGGTGCCTGGTTCTTGCTGTTTAAATCCCGTGCCACCAACGGCCTGGGTGAAAACTACATGGAAACCAATCGCCCCGAACTTGATAACTGGAAACCATATGGTATGGTCAAACCGGTTCCGGCAAACCTTCGCAACTGGCTGATGATGCTTGACGTCACGGCTGGTAAGGGCCCGATTTTCATGAGAACTGAAGAAGCAATCGCCAAGATTGCCGACGCATCTCCAGACGAAAAATCCAAGAAGAAAAAACTCAAAGAACTCGAAGCCGAGGCTTGGGAAGACTTTCTGGATATGACTATTTCGCAGGCTATCCTCTGGGCGGCTACAAACACCGCTCCGGAAGAAAAACCATCAGAAATCGCTGCTTGCGAACCTTACTTTATCGGCTCCCACTCTGGCGCTTCCGGTGCCTGGGTCAGTGGTCCTGAAGATCTCGCCCATAAAGATTATTTCTGGGGTTATCCAAACATGACCACCGTCGAAGGTATGTTTGCTGCTGGTGACGCCTCTGGTGCTTCCAGTCATAAGTTCTCCTCCGGTTCACATGCCGAAGGCCGTATCGCCGCCAAAGGAGCTATCTCCTATGCCGTCGATCACGCCGAAGAACCGACCTTTGATGATGCCGAACTTGAAGAGATGAAGAAACGCATTCTCCTTCCTCTCGACATTTTCGAAGAGAACAAAGGTGCGACTACAGATCCGCAAATCAACCCGAACTACATCAGACCTAAGATGTATATGTTCCGTTTGCAGAAGATTATGGATGAATATGCTGGTGGCGTTAGTACCAACTTCACTACCAACAAACCTCTGCTTGAAAGAGGGATGGAACTTCTCGACTTCCTCAAAGAAGACTCCGAGAAGCTGGCCGCCGAGGATCTCCATGAACTGATGCGCTGCTGGGAAAATATTCACAGAACATGGCAGGCAGAAGCTCATATTAGAACCATCCTATTCCGCGAAGAAACACGTTGGCCGGGATATTACTTCCGCGCCGATTGCCCAAGCATGAAAGCTGATTGGGAAGTCTTTGCCAACTGTAAATGGGATCGTGGCACAGGTCAATGGGAAATGATCAAACGCGATATGCACCGCGTTTACTAATCATTTCTGATTATCTGATGTAAATAAAAAGTCCTCCGGATTACAAAATTCGGGGGACTTTGGTTTGAAAAGAAGCAAACAAAATGGTAATAGAAAGCGTTATATAGACAACAAATGAGTAACGAAGAATACAAATGCCCGCACTGCGAGCAGAAGATGACAAAATGGCTACCCAATCCCGAATCCTCATGGGGATTCGAACCGCAGTATGTCTGCTTTAATAATGACTGCCCATACTATGTCAAAGGATGGGATTGGATGAAAAGTCAATTTGACCAGACCGCTTCTTATCGTCACCGATACAATCCAAAAACAGACGAATCTGGACCGTTACCGGTTTGGTCACCAGAAGCTTTAAAGACTGGAATTCTTGAAGAATAATTATCTGACACAGGAGCTGCCATGAAAGAAATAGAAAAGCTGAAAAAAACAATTTTAGAAGAATACCCGCGTTTATCCGAAGACAGCAAGTTCTGTTTCAAATGTCATCCGGGGGTACCCTGTTTCAATGATTGCTGCGGGGATGTAAACATCTTTCTGACCCCGTATGATATTTTACGCCTGCGAATAAATCTTGGCGTTACCACTGAAGAGATCTTATCAAAATACACTATTTCTCCATTTGATGAAAACCTCAAATACCCGGTTGTGATGCTAAAGATGGAAGACAACGAAAAGAAAAGCTGTCCATTTGTTTCCGAAAAAGGTTGCGGAGTCTATGAAGATAGACCCTGGGCCTGTCGCATGTATCCACTTGGCATGGCATCACCCAAAGAAGCCGATAAAGTTAATGGCAAAGAAGAAGAGTTCTTTTTTCTTTTGAAAGAGGATGTCTGTCAAGGTTTTAATGAGGATCGTGAAATTACTGTATCCGACTGGCTAGAAGATCAGGGAATCAACGAATACAACGAGATGGGTGAATATTTCAAGGAATTTACGCTTCATGATTTCTTTTTAAAGGGCGGTAATCTGGCTCCAGAAAAGATTGAAATGTTCTTCATGGCCTGTTATAATCTTGATACTTTCAGAAAATTCATATTTGGTAGCAGTTTCTTTAATAAAATCGAAGTTGACGACGAGACCAAGGCTAAACTCAAGGTAGATGATGTTGCATTGATGAAATTCGGTTTTGACTGGCTCAGCTTTGCGATTTTTGGCGAAAATACGATGAAAATAAATGCGGATGTGGCAGCGTCTAAAGAAAAAGAACTTCGCGCCAAAGGTAAAATAAAAGACAAAATCGAAGAGTAGTCGATTAGAGACATTAATTCTGTTTTCTTCTAAAAACTGCAATCGGTTCCTTGACAGTGCCGTATATATCTGTTAATATTGAATCTCAGGAATTTTTCCTGAGTGTTTGGATTACTAAGTCAAACTATATTACTGGCCGATGTAAGTTATATGTATTTTGAAAAATTGATTAAAATTTGTAGTTGCTTTTTTATATTGTTAGCGATTATTTCGCCAACGAAAAATATACTCGCTCAGGGCAATGTTTTTGGCACTGTCACCAATTCCGATGCCTCTACCCCGGTCAATGGGGATATTATCATTTTGGGTTATCTGGAAAACAGCGATGAAGAGATTAAGATAGAAAGTTGCGTTGGCATCGGATATGACGATGGCAACTGGTATGATCTCTTACCGAATTATTTAACCGCTTCAGTTGGCGATCAATTTAATTATCATTTTTATAACATTATAAATGACGAAATTTATAATTTGTCCGGTACGATTGATATTAGTGGTTTTCAGCAGGAAAACATTGTTTTATTTTCTTCACCTCTACCAGAAAAACCGGACGGATTAACCGGTAAAGGTATCAACGGACCTTCTGTTGAAATCGACTGGACATCGGTTCCCGGTTTGACCTATCATATTTACAGGCGGGATGCTTCATCCAACGGTTCTTTTTTCCGAATTGATGACCCATCAGGATCATTGCTAAATCCCGGAGTTACTTCCGGCCCGTTTACTGATAATACTGTTGATGGAACCAGTACATATCATTACTTGATTATCGCCGAAAACGGATCAGGTGAAAAAAGTCCTCATTCGGATATTTTAATCCAAACTTCCGTTACTTTTATGTGCGGTGATGTTGATAACAGCGGGAGTTTAAATATTTTGGATATAGTTTATTTCATAAATTTCAAATATAAAGGAGGCCCCAGACCCGTCTATATCGCTTCAGCCGAAGTGAACGGCGATGGCGGTCTCAATATTCTGGATGTAGTATATTTTATAAATTTTAAGTATAAGGGTGGTCCGGATCTGAAATGTCCGGATGAATTTGAATATCCCTAAGAAAACTGCTTCCATTTCTCTTCAGGAGGCTTTGGTGTCAGTAAACTGACTCCTATCAATAATATTAATGACATTATCAATGCCGGATATACAGTCGGAATCTCAAACGGTTGTCCCAGTATTTCCCATAATATAGTAATTATAACTGCCGAACTGATGGCCGATACAGCCCCGGCGGCAGTTGCTCTTTTCCAGAAGAATGCGGCCATCACAGCCGGTGTGATACCAACGCCATAAATGGTGTACGCATAAATCGCCATCTCCAAAATCTTCTCAAAAAAACGAACCTGAACGAATGCAATAATACCAAGGCCAATAACAACAATTCTGGAATATAGGATGATCTGTTTTTGTGATGCATCAGGATTAATAAATCGCTGATAGATATCACGAATCAGATTTGTTGAAGGAACCAACAGAAACGAATCAGCCGTGGAAACAATAACCGCCACAATCGCCGCCAGTGTTATACAACCTATAAAAACAGGCAGGCCATATCTGACCGATTGCAGAATAACCATTTCAGAGTCTATGTCCGTAAACAGCGAACTTCCGATTACTGCCAAAACTACAATAAGCGTCTCAATTATAATAGTGCCGATAATCCAGCCAATTACGGAGCGGCGGGCAGTGTTCTCATCCTTGGCCGAAAAAAACCGCTGATACATCCCTGATTCACCCAGCAATAATAACATTGTCGGCAACGCATATCCGGCAGCTTGCAGCAATGACAGATTCCCCAACGGCTGGAAATGAGTCTCAGGAAGGCGGCTGATAACACCTTCCCATCCCCCCGCATTACTTAACAAAAATGGTAAGGCTATTATCAGACCAATTATCATAATTATGCCGTTAACAACATCGGTGTAGGCGACCGAAATCATTCCGGCTAAAACTGTATATCCAATAACAAACAGAGCGGTAATAATTATTCCCTGATTGGTCGATATTCCGGTTACCAGATTTAGAACCATCCCCCCCGCTCGAAACTGATAACTGACAATAGCGGTATAGGCAATAACTGTCACTATTGTTCCTAAGACTCGTGCTGTTGCATTATACCGTGCCTCAAGGATATCAGGAACCGTGTATTGCGCGAATCTTCTGACTCTTCCCGCTATCAGATAAAGAATTATTATTGCCGCCCAGACACCAACATCAAACCACAAGGCTGGAAAACCGCTATCATACGCCAATCCGGCGCCAGCAATAATGGAGCCGGAGCCGATCCATGTTGCCAGCAAGGTTCCAACCAGAACTTTGGCGGAGAGATTTCGACCCGCCACCATAAAATCATCCTGAGTTTTGACACGTTTGCTGCGCCAAGCACCAACCGCAATAAGAATCATCAGATAGGCAATAATAGTCCAGAAATAAACCATATTGGAATAAATGAATTTGAAAGATTCTTGTCAATTGGAGATTTTTTTGATGGAATTAAACAATTTTGGGATTTTTTATTTATTTGAAAATAATTATCCTTTATTTATAATTAATGAATCAAGCATACTATAGGATTATATAATGGACACAAAAAATACAATCAGGGGACTTAATTTTTATCCGGTCACTGATGATCGATGGAATGATTTTGAAAAACTTTTTGGCCAGCGCGGTGCCTGTGGTGGCTGCTGGTGTATGTGGTGGCGATTAACGCGAAAAGAATATGATTTACAAAAGGGGGCGGATAATAAAAACGCAATGAAACATATTATCCAATCGGGCACAACCCCGGGAATTCTTGCTTATGATAAAAATGAACCGGTCGCCTGGTGTTCGGTGGCACCACGAGAAGAATACCCCTCTTTGGAACGATCCCGGGTGTTAAAGAAAGTTGATGATTCGCCTGTTTGGTCAATTGTATGCTTTTATATCGCCAAAGAATATCGTCATCGAGGACTTTCGGTCAGGTTGCTTAAGGAGGCCAAAAAATACTGTAAGAGTCAGGGTGCGAAAATTCTTGAAGGGTACCCAACCGAGCCGCGCAAAGATTCAATGCCGGATGCTTTTGCCTGGACCGGACTTTCTTCGGCATTCAAAAAAGCCGGGTTCAAGGAAGTCGCCAGACGATCCGAAACACGTCCGATAATGAGATACGTTTTTAGATAATTATCTTCCCCTCCCGTAGAAATAATCGAATAATAGCAAAGAGCCCCGCTAATAAGCGGGGCTCTTTGGATAATAGTCCGTTTACGTAGAAATTATTTCAGCAGGATTGCCTTTTTGGTAGCTTTGTAATCTCCAGCGCTTGCTTTGATAAAATAAATACCTGAAGATTGCCCGGCGGCATCCCAGGTAACCTTAATCAAGCCAGATTCACTCTTACCGCTAAAGGCTCCAACCTTCTGACCTGAGACATTGTATATATCAACGTTCCAATCAGAAGCAATTGGCAACATCATTTCAATTGTAGTCGACGGATTAAATGGATTTGGATAGCTGGTCAGACTAAATGATTGAGGTAATGCTCCAACCTTATACAAATTACCAAAGTAATCCGAAGCCTCAACTGATAACAATCTTCCATTGGTCTGGAGGATTTCTCCGCTAAAGACAGCTCCTTTATCAAAGCTGTAAATAACAACTTTGGTATTTTCGCCGTCAAAATTCGATTTCAACTGCATATGCGAAGAATTATCGGTAAGATCAACCTTGACATCTCCCTCGAAAACAAAGGCACCGCCGCCAAGTTCGGCATCGGCAACAATAACAGAAACAGAGCCTCTCTTTCCAATGCCAACCGTTGATTCATATGGAACAATCTTATCTATGGGAAGAACATCGCCATTGATAACTCTGATAATATAGACCAGATCAGCCACAGATAATGATATTCCATCGGCATTAGCATCTGAGGCAGCTATCTGACCCTCGGCATTGACAACAAAGGCATCCATACCATGAATAAAGTAATTAGTAAATACAACCGCATCGGCAATCTCATTGGAAATTCCATTTAGGTTCAGATCACCGCGATCGTCGATTTCATCGGCACAGATAATATTAATTCCACCATGTTGGAAATCAATACAGCGAATAGGTACCGGCTTATCCGGGTCGGGATTATTAAGACAATAATCTGGAGTTCCCCAGAATTGAGGTCGCACCACTTCAGGGAACATTCCGTCGTCGTCCTCATCCCAGATTAGATTACCGGTGAAGTTGTAAATCAGTCGATCGACAAAGAGAGAATCTCCAGAGACACTTGAGAAAGTATTGTCTCCGCAGTCACCCCAATGGAAATTAATCGGAACAAACTGACACTCAAAAGTTCTATCATTAGTAACAAAGAAGCGCATATTGAACAGATCATATTGACCGGCATCGGGTGCTATATAACAGGAAGGATTAATCCCCGGACCATTATTGGTTTCTGCGAGAGCAAAGACCCTTAGTATTCCTGACGGGCAAGCGTTCCCACAATTACCCTCCGCACCAGTGCGATAGGTAAAGTATTCCCAATTGCAGTCATTAAGAAATTCCAATGGTTCTGCATTCATAAACGATATGGCAGAAGCATCATAGGCCATCAGTAAATCAAATCCGCCTATTTCATAGGTCGCATTTTCAATGGTAACGGTGACATCACGATAATGACCCTGTAGAACTCCCAATTCTGTTGAAATAGTCAACTTCGGGCAGTTGGAGATTAAAACCACATTTATATTCATAATGCATTCACAGGATCCCTTAGATCCTGCTCCACAATCATCGGTGGCCGAAATAATAATCTGGTTATCTCCTTCAACCGGCGTAAAGCAGAGTTCATCGCCAATCAAGGTCCCGACATTGACATCGCAGGTGGCCAGATTATCGTCAACATCATCGCAATAGAATCCGGGAATGCAAACTTCATCAAGCTCAAATAAATAAATCGTCATATCTCCAGGACAATGAGCCACAGGAGGAGTATTGACAGTGACCGTTACCGTGAATGTACATTCAGCAGTCTCACCACATTCATCGGTAGCTGTGATAGTTATTGTATTGACTCCCTCGACCGGAGTAAAGCATAATGTTCCGGAACTTAACGTTCCCACTGAAGGTACAATTGAAACCAAATTATTATCGACGTCACTCCAGGTAATGCCAGGTATGCATATTTCCGCCAAAGAGCAAACAAATATTTCATCATTAGCAGGACAATTTGGAGCATTTGGCGGTGAATTTACAGTAACCGTGACAGTCATTGCGCATGTTGCAGTTTCGCCGCAATCATCGGTAGCAGTCAGCGTTATTGTATTAACCCCCTCAACTGGAGTAAAGGTGACTTCGCTACCTGATAGAGTTCCATTATCAACCTCACAAGAAGCCAGATTACCATCAGCATCGCTACAGCTGAATCCGGCAATTGTTATCGGGGACAAATCGCAGACTAGCATTTCCATATTGCCAGGACAGGTTGCCGTCGGCGCGTTGTTCATATTTACTGTCACATTGGTCTGACAGGTTCCAATTTGACCGCATTCATTGGTGGCGGTCAATGTAATTGTATTAACACCTACAATAGGTGTGAATGTAACCGAGCCATCGGTCAATGTACCATTATCAACTTCACATGTACCATTAAAAACATTGCAATCAAATCCATCAATTGTTATCGGCGAAAGATCGCAAACAAATATTTCCTGATCGCCAGGGCATACTGGGACGGGAGCGGTTCGAAAATAAACCAAAACCTGTACCTCGCCAACGGCAGTTAGCCCACAATCATCGGTGGCCGTCATAACAAGGTCATTAATACCTTCAACGGGAGTAAAGGTGATAGTACCATCTCCGTTTACGGCTCCACTGTTTAACTCACAAGTGGCCAGATTTCCATCCGGGTCACTACAATAAAACGAGCCAGACCAATCGGCTGTTGTTATCGGATCAAGATTACATACGTAAAACACAGGTGCTTGGAAAAATGTCGGATATGTTACCGTAGGAGGACTGTTTAGGGTCACTGTTACTATTGTCTGGCAAGTTGCAGTCATACCACAGGCGTCGGTTGCCGTCAAGGTAATTGTATTGGCTCCTGCAACCGGAGTAAAGGTAACATCACCGCCAGCCATAGTTCCATTATCAACCGCGCATGTAATTAGATTGCCATCAACATCATCACAACTGAAACCGGAAATTGTAATCGGCGAAAAATCACAAACAAACAATTCAGAATTTCCG
>JAQBFG010000061.1:0-3603 GCA_032123495.1 Candidatus Zixiibacteriota bacterium
CCCTCACTCTCTGGAAATATTTGCTCCATCCAGCGGGTTAGCTGATAAATTGCCGATGAATTAGTCGCAACCACTTCGATCTTTTTCCCCTTTTGATGCGCAAGATGCCTGACCGCCGCATGAACCATTGCCGGATTGTCCCAGAACTCTTCGGTATCAGTCCGCTCTTTCATAAAACGAAAGCCGGCGGTAAACTGATGAATATCAATTCCGGCCATTGCCAATCCAACCAATCCGACATCGGTGAGAACCGAAAAACGTCCGCCAACATTATCGGGGACAATAAATGACCGGTATCCCTTTTGATTGGTTAATTCTCTGAGTGCACCTTGATTTTTGTCGGTGGTGGCAATTATAAACTCTGCTGCCTTGTCCCCTAATTTTTCTTCCAGTAGATTTCGTAGAATTCGAAATGCAATTGCGGTCTCGGTGGTAGTCCCGGATTTAGAAATGACGTTAATGCCGATCCGTTTTCCTTTTAACATGTCAAGGGTGTCATTGAGATAATCGGGATCGGTGTTTTGGCCGAGAAAATAAATTTCGGGTGTACCGTTTCTTTGCTCGCGCGTTAATTGGTTTTGGTAGCTGTGTGACAACGCTTTTATAGTTGCCTCTATCCCGAGATAAGAGCCGCCAATACCGAGCGAGACAAAAGCATCGATCTTCCCTGACAACTCCGATGTCACCTGTTTGACTTTATTTAGATGATCTTCGGTGATTTCTTCCGGCAGCGACTGCCAGCCAAGCATTGGTGTCTCACCATCTTTGTTATCACCTAAACCAGCCTTAAGAAGCTGTAACTTTTCAACAACAGTAGGTGCAAACCGCTCGAGCTCATCGATTGTCAAAAAGTTTCCCAATTCATTCGGATTAACAATGTAAGTAATATCAAGATCAATTTGATTGTTCATAATAAATATCTTATCCATTTTATTTGCCGGATACTGTGGCGACATGCAAGCCTTTACTATTTGTAAAACTTAGTATCGAGCAATATCTTTATCGCACTGTCAACTGGTATTTGATAGATGCCTTGTTCGGCATCAATAAGTTTATATGAGGTTAGCGCTGTTTTTTCTCTGGTTCGCAACTTTGTCAGTTCTTCGCTATTCTGAATCGTTGGTGCCATATAGATCACCGTTGATTCGCCACCGCAGGATATAAAAAACAAAGATAAAAGGATCAATGATATCAAAGCAAAAATATTTTTGGCAGTAATCATTTAACTTACAGTCTTAAAAGATTTTTCCAATTTAGGATCGCCAACCGGAATCAGAGGATGAGATGTAAAATGTCTCCAGAAAAGATATAGAACCAATCCGCCAATTCCAATCACCGTCGTAGCATCTATCCAGGAGAAATGAAATCCGTGTGGATGCAGCGTCGGCATCACGATCCAGTAAATATCAACCCAGTGCATTAATAGTATCCAGAGTGACATGATGGTCATAACCGTTTTATTCTTTTTCGTCACCTGCGGGAAAAGAATAAAAAATGGAATTACAAAATGGCCATAAACAATAAGATATGTTATCGTTTTCCATGACGATTCCCAGCGATGTAAAAACCAGATCGTCTCTTCGGGGATGTTGCCATACCAGATAAGAAAATACTGGGAAAAGGCCATATAACCCCAGAATATGGTAAAGGCAAACATCAGTTTTCCAAGATCATGATAATGCTCTTGGGTTATCTCTGATTGAAGAACTCCATTTTTTTGAAGTCTTATTATTATCAGGGTTATCATACAGACAAGTGACAGAAAAGCACCGGAAAATATATAAACACCAAAAATCGTTGAATACCAGTGAGCATCAAGCGACATCAACCAGTCAAATGAAGCAAAAGTCAGTGTTACCGCAAACAGTATCATGCCGGGAGCACTGACAATTCTCATCTTTTTTGTTATGTCATGGGAGGGCGCCTCATTCTGTTTTAATGATAATTTATTTAAAAGATAGGCCAATACGGTCCAGATAATAAAGTATACGACCAATCTAATAATAAAAAAGTTAAGATTCAAATACCCTGATTTTCCATGCAACAGTTCGTCAGCAGCAACCGTTTCAGGATTCATCCAAAGAAATAATTCTTTCAAACCAAAGAGAAGTGGTATAAACAGGATTATCATATAGGGAATAACCATCATCATGCTTTCGCCAAAACGCCTGATAACAACACTCCATTGAGCGTCGACCAGATGATGAAGCAAAACAAAAAACAGTCCACCCAGAGCGATCGTGACCCAGAATACAAATGCTGTTAGATAAGAAAAGTAAAATTGCTCGGAATTAGTGTACCATCCGATAAAACTGAAGACTAATCCGATGATTCCGATTATCAATGCAATATTCCCGAAGTTCCCCTTTTCGGTCAGTCGATATGATTGTACATCAAGCTTCATATTCTATTTCACTTCCTCCCTGATTGCTGCCGGAATATCATCGATAGTAGCATTATGGCTCATTTGAAGGGTCCGGAGATATAGAATAATTGACCAGCGGTCATCAACTGGGATCTGATGTTTATACGACGGCATATTGCGAACACCATTGGAGATGACGTCATAAATATATCCATCGGTAAACTGCCTGACACTATCAGTATGGAAATTCGGCGGGACAACATATTGATAATCTTCTTTGGCCATAATTCCCTTACCATCACCGATTTTGCTGTGGCACGGTGAACAGAAAATATCGAATCGCTCCTGGCCCCGCTTTAATCTTTCCATGCTATATTCAACCGGCGCAACAGTAATAAAATCACCTTTGCTGTTTCTGCCCCTATAATATTCGGAATCTTCTCTTAGCTCTCCCCTGGCAACTGTACCCTCGACATGCGGACGCATTGTGGCACCATCTTCAAAGAAATTGCTGGATGCCTGCGCTTTGTATTTCTCCTGTTGATCCATATTCGGATTAGGGTGAATCGGCGTATTATCAGATGTTTTTTCACGGCCGCATCCGAGAATAACAAGCATTACTATCAATAACAAAAATAAATTTGAGCTTTTAAAATTCATTATTCTTCAATCTCCTGCAAAAGCTCACACTCTGTACCGCCGATAGAATCGAGAAATTGTATTGTCTTTTCTTTATCAAATCGAGGGTCATCGGCTTCAATACTCACAAAAAAGGCATCATCGGTGGCTTTTTCAAAGCGACTGGAATTAAAAACCGGATGGTTCCATCTCGGCAAACCGTTTAAAGCCAACATCCCAAGCAGAGCGGTAAATGCCGACAGTAAAATACCAATCGCAAAGGTAACCGGAACATAAGCCTGAAAACTAAACAGCGGTTTACCGGAGATTACCAGTGGGTAATCAATCGCTGAGGTCCACCATTGTAATCCCAGGGCGCCTGTCGTTCCAATTATCGCTGAAATACCGATCAACCAACCCAGTGATGACCGAGGTAAGCCCATCGCCTTGTCCATGCCATGAATCGGAAATGGTGAATGACAATCAAATTTGGTATATTCCGATTCTCGAAGTCTGTTGGCCGCTTTCATCAGTTCATGCGGATTTGAAAATTTTGCCAGAGCACCAACAGTTATCAATTTATTATCATTCATGGCTGCCTCCCGGATTGTGGTGCGGGT
>JAQBFG010000062.1:0-5284 GCA_032123495.1 Candidatus Zixiibacteriota bacterium
ACCATCAGTTATTGCGCAAGAAATAAAGTCAGCGCAAAAGCAGTTGGAATTTGGGGAATATAATCAATCGAGTGCCGACAATTTTTCAATGATTCATCAGCTTATCGCACAGGGCGCATATATTTCTGCCGCAGATATGCTGGAGAGTCTGTATGAAGTCAGACCAGATGACCGGAATATTATTAATTTGCTTTATCTTTGTTATACTGAGTTAAAAGCATATTCAAAAGCAGAGATGTTGTTGCAACGACAACTTGAAAATAATGAAAATGATTATTTGTATCAATTTCAACTTCTGGAGATTTATCAAAAAACGGCAGTTGATTCCTCGGTAACCAAACAAATAAATAACATCCTCAACCGCTTTCCAGGCGATAGAGATGTCTATTTGGCGATTGTTCAGGTTTTGATTCGTGATGGCTACACTGAAAAGGCAACCGAATTAATTTTACAGGCGAGAGAAGAATTCAAAGATAAGAACCTGTACACTTTGCATCTGGCGACTCTGTATGAAACCAGACAATCATATTATGAAGCGGTGATGGAATATTTCAGGGCAACCGGAACCGACTCAGTTACCGCTTCCGAGGCTGAGAAAAAGACGGCGGCGTTGATCAGGTATCCACTCGCACCGGAAGAAGCGGCGCGCGCTTTTGTTGATATTCTTGATTCTCTCCCCAATAATATTTTTGCACTAAAATATCTGTCGGAAACATATATAAGGCAGGGGAAATTCACCGAAGCGTTTGAAGCAGTTGTTAAGATCGATTCGGTGCTAAACAAAGAGGGCCGCGAACTTCTTGGCTATTTAAGAAAATGTCGCGAACGAAAGCTGTACGATCAGGTTTTACAAACTTCCGAATATTTCGAGCGGATGTACCCAAAAAGTCATATCCTGATGAACTATCGTTCGTATCGTGCTGAGGCGTTACGAGGATTAGGGCAGCCATATCAGGCGATTGAAGCCTACAAATCTATTATCGATAGTACCGAAAACAGACGGGATCGGTTCACGGCCTTGTATGAAACCGGAAATATTTATCGTTATGATTTAATTGATTATGACAGCGCCCGGATAATCTACGATTCGGTCACGGCCAGCTGTCCATATGGTCAGATAATCTATATGACCAATCTGGAGAAAGCAAAACTGTTTCTGGTGGAGGGTGATCTGGAGCGCGCAGCAACATCATTTAACGGATTAATTGGCGCTCAGTTGCCTGAAGAACATCTTGAGTATTTGGAATACAATCAGGCTATGATCGATTTTCTTGGCAAAAATTTTGAGGCGGCGGAACTGAAATTCCGGAAATTATTGCAAAAGTACCCGCGAGGATTTTATCTTAACGATGCCTTAAATAATGCTCTGGTAATCGGTGAATCATTTTTGGTGGTTCCTGAGATGTTATCAGAATATGCCGAGGCCTTATTGTTTCAGTATCGTTTAATGCCGGATTCAATGGAAAGTCGGTTCAACTCAATTATAAATCAACCTCTTTCGCCACTGACCGGTATTAGCTGTTATCAACTTGCTGAATATTATGCCCAAAATAATGCCGATAAGAAGGCATTTGAGATTATTGATAAAATGGAAAAGGAATATCATGACGATTATTTCTATCCATACTGTTTGAAAATCAAGGGTGATATATATTCACGCGATGAAACGAATAAAGAAAAAGCATCGGAAATATATCGATTGATTCTAACCGACTACAGCAATTATCCTTTTCTTGGAGAGATCAGGAAAAAACTCCAGGAACTTGAAGGTTATGTTTCCACCGGGTGAAAATCAAAAATCTGAGGGGACTTTTTCCTGTGATGCCTTCTGCGCTCTCAATTGAATTTCCAGATTGTCAATTCTCTTTTCATACCCTTCGATTCTGCGTTTTTTCATCTTGGTGGTCGTTCTGATTAAAAGAGCCAGAGATATCAGCATAAATAGAACCGAATTGATTTGACGGAAAATCATTCCATAATTAAAAAGAGAATCCATAAACGCCGCAATTCCAAGTAAAAACATGATTGTACACCAGACAAACATAAGGCCTCCTAAATATATTTCTGCCGATTTGAATTGGTATCTACTTTTTCCTTGTTAATCGGCCATTTACGTTTATATTTGAGCCAATAATTTGAAGATATTTTAAGCCGAAGCTGATTTTTTAATCGAAAAATAATATCGGCAGTATAATATTGGAGCCTAAGGAGGACTTATTGAGTACCCAAATGAATAATACTACCAATGGTTTTGACCGTACCAACGCCATTATTGCCGTATTTGTTTTTCTTTTTACTTTGGTTGTATACCGGCTGACAGTCGCTCCCACCCTTTCTTACTGGGATTGTGGAGAATTTATTGCCAGCGCCTATATTCTTGGTATTCCCCACCCGCCGGGCTCACCGGTTTTTGTGGTGCTGGGAAGGCTTTTTTCGATACTTCCGATAGCGGCTGACATTTGTTATCGAATCAATCTGCTTTCTGTGGTGGCGTCAGCATTAACCGCCAGTTTTGGTTATCTGGTTGTGGTCAGAATCGTAAAACTCTGGTATAAACCGGGCGAATTTACCGGCTGGAAAAGAGTTATCGGATACATTGGCGGTGTTGCCGGTTCGCTATTTATGGCCTTTTCAATGACCAACTGGGGCAATTCGGTTGAAACCGAGGTTTACGGTCTGTCGATGATGCTTTTAACCATAATATTTTGGTTGGCGCTTCAGTATTATGAAAATAACGGCACCACCAAAGGAATGCGTTTGGCGGTATTGATATGTTTCCTGGCGATGCTTGGGGTTGGCATTCACCTGACGACATTTCTGATTATGCCGGTGGCGGCTATTTTTCTGATTTTAAAAAAAGATGCTCCGAGAAGAGCCTGGTTTGCAATTTGTACACTGATCGCGGCAGAACTGCTGGCGATTATCGCTTTTTCAGATATTCCTTTCGGATTTGAATATTTTGTTTTTGTCTCGGTGATTCTTATGGCGGTCACCGGCTGGCTGGTCTATCAGCATATTAACTGGCCGATATTGATAGCTATTGTAGCCTTTTCTTTGATTATGATCGGGTTTTACCAGTTTATATATGCGGTTATTGGCGGCTCGGTTGTTTTGGTGATCATCGCTCTGGCTGCTCGTAAGAAATTTGACTGGAAAACCGGAATGGCCATTTTGCTACTTGCTGCAATCGGTTTTTCGTTCCATCTGTTTATTCCGATCCGCTCATCTTTGAATCCCCGCATTGATGAAAATAACCCCTCACGCGATTTTGATACTTTTGTAAATTATCTGGATCGCAAACAGTATGGCAGTGAATTGATGGCCGAACGGATGTTTAATCGTCGCGGAACCTGGGCGCACCAAATGGGTCGACATGCGCATATGGGATTCTGGAGCTATTTCGAAGAGCAATACGGCTTCAATAAAATTTTCGGTCTGCTTTTTATTCTCGGCTTATTTGGGACCTGGTTTTCGATGAAGAAAAAAATTGAAATAGGGTATCCATTTCTGATCTTTCTTTTATTAAGCTCAATTGGGCTTGTGCTGTACATGAATTTTGCCGACGGGGTAAAATTTAACCCGCAAACCGGTGATGCTTATCTTGAGGTTCGAAATCGAGACTATTTCTTCACTCCGGCTTTCATCTATTTTGGGCTGGCGATGGGACTTGGTATTTCTGCTTTAATGGAAGTGGTAAGGAAGAAACTTTCCGAAACAAGCCTCAAACAGTACCAAAAGCCGGCGCTTATGGTTATGTCGCTGACAGTCCTGCTGCCGATGGTAACTTTGGCGCATAATTATTATTACTGTGACCGTTCCAATCATTATTATCCTTATGTCTATGCTTACAATATTTTGGAATCATGCGAAGAAAATGCAATTTTATTTACCGCTGGTGATAATGATACTTTTCCACTGTGGTGTCTTCAGGAAGTATATAATGTCAGAAAAGATGTCAGAGTGGTCAACCTCTCGCTGATTAACACCGACTGGTATATCTGGCAGATGAAAAATCAGTATGATGTACCTATTGCACTAACCAAAGAACAGATTCTCTGGTATCCGATGGAGACCGGCGGCGAGATTTTCCCGCGGCCAAAAGAGCCGTTTAAAGATAGAGCCCGAAAACGAATGACTTATCTGTTGCCGATGCCGTTTGAGGGGCGAACCGTCAAACTTCAGGATATGATGGTTGATGAGATCATTCTGGAAAATAACTGGAAGGTCCCGGTTTTGTTTTCATCGGAGCCGTATGCCGAGTCTCCTTTGAATCTTCGCAGTTTGGCTTATGCTAAGGGTGTTTTGTACGAGATGTCAAAAACCCCGCCGGAAAGATTAATCGATGCTGATGAAGGTTTTCGATTATATAAAGAAGTGTATCGTTTTGATGGTCTCGATGACCCGACCATTTTCAGAGACGATAATGCCACTGGTGTTATGCTGTCTCTCGGCTTTAATGCGATCAGGCTTTATCAGGAGTTTATGCAGCAGGATCGAATTGACGATGCTATTGAGGTTCTTGAATTTACCGTTGAAAAATATCCCGAGTTTTTCCAGAGCTATCCGCTCTTGGCGGATCGATATGTGCAAGAGGGAGACAGCGCCAAGGCACAGGAGCTTTTAGTTCAAATGGAAACAACCATGACCGATCTCTATGAGCGGAACCCGGATAATCAGTTTTATGTTCAAGATCTCGGTCTGGCCAAACATAATCTGGGAAAAGACGACGAGGCCCTGGAACTGCTTTGGGCCGGTTTTGAAATTAACCCCAGTAGTGGTTATGCCTATAGAAAACTTATTCAATACTTATTCGACGTTAAAAGAATGACCGATATTGTCAAAGCGACGCGGATGTTCGCCAATTATAAGCGAAATTTGAGTGATCCGCTGGTGCAGGAGATATTAAACGGTGCTCAGGCCCAAAATCTCCCGGTTGAGCCATAAGCGGCAAATGATGACGATTTACCTGATCATTATGTAGCTGCTATTACGGGAATATTTACCATTAGCCCGGGTCATCATACTTTCTATGATAAATTCCCGGCGAACGGTACAGAAATCATCGTAATATTTTTGAATAATTTGATTAATTTCCGATTCCGAATATACTTGTCCTGTCTTAAATTCTTTAAGAATATGTTCCAGAATATATTTCCGTTTTTTTCTTTGAGCCGGCAAGGCGATAACTCGACCATTTTTAATAAAATTATCTATTACTTTAACAGAATTATTTTTGCCATGTCTTTGATTGGAATGTTTTTCGATCCAGGATAACAGATCTGCT
>JAQBFG010000063.1:0-5406 GCA_032123495.1 Candidatus Zixiibacteriota bacterium
ATACACCTATCTGGGATGCCCAATAACCAAAAACCGGACCCCCTGGTGTTTCCGTATGTGTACACCGAATGCCGACGGATTCGGCTTTTGCGGCCGAGTGGCTCCTCATGGATTCAAGGGTCGTATCCAACAGGGAATAGAAGATTACAAGAAGAGACAGGTCAACTCATCGACCCTGCTTCGCTATTAGGAACCGATCCGAAGCAAAGACGCCTGATCATTTAGACCAAAGTAAAAATGGACTTGCATTACTTCGTGGAGTAATGCATTTTTTTCTTCACTTTCTAACAGAATTAGCCAAAACAACAGATATTAAAAAGAAACACCAGACAAAAGGCTCAAGCTAAGTTGTTGCTACTATTGCCTATTAGTGTCTGGTGTTATCTACTGTTTGGACTTCTGTACAGGCTCATAACCCGAAGGTCAGGGGTTCAAATCCCCTCCCCGCTACCAAATTTAAGCTCCTGAAGTTGAACGACTTCGGGAGTTTCTTTTTGCGGGCTATTTCCTTCAGATACCGGATTTTCTAACAGTTTTCTAACAAAACCCCCTTCAGTTTAGTGCCGGAATTACTAAATATGAACTAGATCGAGTTTGAACCCTTCGATTGACATGTATGACAGTAAATATTTTTATCACAAAGCGCTTTTCGTGAAACCTTCATGTCCGGCATTCGTAGTAATGTCATAATAGCAGTAATATATGTATTGCTCATTCAGAATTGAAAGGTGCGCAAATGTTGGCAAAAACTATGTATTTGTATTTTACTTATCTGATATTGTTTCACATCGTTTGTAATTCTTCCATATGTAACGCTCAGACTACCTCTCTATCTGCAAGAATAGATAAATATGTGCACTCACTTGAGGAGCCGTTCACCGGAACAATATTACTGGCAATAGAAGATAGTATATTGTTTAACAAAGGATACGGCCAGGCCAACATTGCCTATGGCATCCCCAATACAGCAAACACCAAGTATTTGATCGGGTCCACAACAAAGCCTTTCACTTCAATTCTGGTTTTGAAGTTAGCGGAACAAGGGCTAATTGACTTGAACGCTACAATAGACACTTACTTACCTGACTATCCAAATGAATACGCAAGCAAAGTAACGGTTCACCATCTGCTGCTCCATCAATCAGGAATACCGCATCATTATGTGGCGATTGATAAGTATTTTGGCAATGTTGACCAAGTTGATCACACACGAGAAGAATATATAGCATTATTTGCTCATGTGCCATTACTACACGAGCCGGGCGCGCAAACCACATACACAAGTCTTGGGTACTATTTGTTAGGTGTTATTCTGGAGGTTGTTTCGAACAAGTCTTATGCTGAGCTTGTTGATGAATACATCTTCAAACCATTGGAGATGAGGAACTCCCATGTTGAAAACAATCTGACTGTTTTTGATAGTGTGGCTACCGGTTACAAAAAAGGGCTATCCGGATACACCCGTACTAATTCTGAAAGAGGATCAAACACCCTGGGGGCTGGAGACATAATATCTACAACTGAAGATCTGTACCATTTTCAAAGAATCTTGAATAGAGGTGGAGATGACATATTATCTGAAGAATACAAGAGATTGCTCTTTCAGCCCCCTGATTCTCCCGACAATGTAGTGTATACTTATGCGGGGCCAATTGAGCGTCGACCATACAACAATGGGATTGACACACTAACCACATATGGCCTCGGCACCGGTTCCTCCTATGGCTTCCAATCACGCATGACAAATTTCATGGAAAAGAACGCCTATTACGTGGTTCTGAGCAATATCCAATTTGATAATACCATGTCCATGTCTGATGATATGTATGACTTTCTTGCAAACATATTGATGGAGAAACTGGGTTTAGCGCAAGAGGTTGATCCCGATACCACAAGTACCAATAAGCAACAGGTTATGTCTGATAATTTTCACCTGGATAAAGGTACTATGGATAGGTATGCCGGCTATTATTCGCGAGATGACAAAGTATACAGTATATATGGAGAGGGCGATAAATACTATCGACTAATGTTATACAACAAATGGGGATTCGACTTTGCTGAAACAAAGGAAGTTGTCCCTGTCAATGACAGTGAATTTGTATTCTTAAGCGACGATCTTCAGCAATTACACTATCGGTTCACGTCAAGTGGCGATGATAAGCCCGCGCTTTCTCTTTTCTGGGAGAATGAGTTTTACGCGACAACTGCTCACATCGTACCTTCATCGGAAGTTGATCTCAACGAGATCGCAGGACTATATTATTCGCCAGAACTTCAAAAGACGTATAAATTTACGTCTAAAGAGAGTCTGTTGTATGCAACTGAATTCCTTAATGAAGACAATGTTGTGATGACTCCTTTAAGGAAAGACTTTTTCGGATGTAAATCAGGCTTCCTCTTCATTCAGAGGAATGAGGACAATTCGATTTGCGGATTCAAACTGGTGGCACCCAATTTGGGACTATTTGGTTCTGATTTTCTTCGGAAATAATCATTCTGATTAGATATTCCGAGAGAACAATCGTTGAAAAGGCATGGCTTTTCAACAAGATTTTTTTTGATAATCTGATACGACCTCAATGCTACCGACATATCTCCCGCGTTAAACATGTCACAATCAAATTGACATACACCCCTCTCTAACAATTTTCTAACAGAATAAGCCAAAACCGGCACCGCCGGATTCCATTTATATTTGTTATAGAGTCAGTTAAGGTCTGGTGCTATCTGCTGTTTTGAAAAATAATAGTAGAAAAGAGTGAACTTTTTCCCATGTTTCCGGTTACAGTTACCAATATCCGGAAATATCCGGACACAAGACAAAGGTTGGGCAGAAATGGGAATGGATGCTGCCCGTAGATAAGACAACGAGGAATCAAAATGGCATTAAAAGCTCGCAAAGTTTGCAAACGAGTCAACATTCGAAAGAATCTAAAAGAATACACCTATCTAGGTTGCCCAATGACCAATAACCGGTCCCCCTGGTGTTTCCGTACGTGTAAACCGAATGCCGACGGAACCGGCTTTTGCGGCCGAGTGGCTCCCCATGGATTCAAGAGCCGCATCCAGCAGGGAATAGAGGATTTCAAGAAAAGACAGGCCGACTCATCGACCTTGCTTCGCTATCAGGATCCGACCTGCAACAAAGATTCCTGATCATTTAGGTCAGAGTAAAATGTACTGGCATTACTTCGTAGAGTAATGCTTTTTTATTCGCATCTTTCTAACATTTTTCTGACATAATTAGCCAAAACCGGCACCGTCAGTTTCTATCTCTTAAAATAGGTTGAAATACCATCAAGAAATAGTTGCACTGAAATGGCGACAAGAATCATCCCCATCAGCCGCTCCACGGCAATTAATCCCTTTTTGCCCAGATAGCGTAAAAGGTAAATAGAGAAAAACAGTATAATTGAGGTTAATACCCAAGCCAACGAACTGGCCATAATTATTGTCAATAACTTGCTTGATTCCGATGATGAGAAAAGTAATAGTACGGCCATAAGTGATGGACCGGCAATTAATGGTATTGCCAACGGGACAAGAAACGGTTCGCTTTCATCCTCATCCTTCAATTCAAATATTCTTAACGGGTATATCATCTTGATTGCTATTAAAAACAAAATAATACCGCCGGCAATACTAATTGATTCCTGGCTAAGACCCATAAAGGTTATTATTTGTCTTCCGCCAAGAATACATCCAAAGATAATTATCAGGGCAAAAATTAGCTCACGAATTAATATCTTCTGCCTCTTTTTTGGATCTACTTTCTCCAGAACAGAAATAAAAACAGGGATATTTCCAAAAGGATCCATTATGAGAAACAATGTTAAAAATACCGATACAAATTCCATCATTATCTCCTGATCATTTAATATTAAACAATATTAAGTTATAAATTGAAAAGGCAATTACAAACAGAAAAACGATTTTTAAATAGTTTTAAAAGTAGATCATGTTTTGTGTTCGCAGTTTTTTTGACAACTAAACAAGTCTTTAAATGGTATTTACCCCACAGCCAAATTTAAATCGGTATAAGCTGGCTTTTTATTAAATTGCAATAATTAAGATAGTTTAAAAAGATGGCAGGATCACCGGAACCCTGCCCTAATATGTGAGAGTAATTATATAGGCCCCAGACTTTTGACGATGCCTTCCAGCATATGTCTTGAGATCGGTTCACTCGAGGGAACATACTCTTCCCATATCAGGTTTCCTTTATATACCAACCTGATTGAGGGAACGCCATTACAATTGAAATGGTCAAACGCTTTCCCACCCTCTTTAATAACTGGAAAGCTAATATCGTGGTCAGCCAGAAACTTCTCGGCATCTTCTCTTGTGCTTGGTTTCCAAAGATTGGTAATTCCAACGAAATCAATACCATAGTTGCGGTATTGCCTATAAAATTTCTCCAACTTTCCCATCATACGATCACAATAGGGGCACCATTCTTCCCAGAACGCAATTAGCTGGATGTCACTCTCGCTCTGATTAAACTTGCCCTGCATATCATATTCTCTATCCAAACCTGGATAGGTAGGAAAATTCCCATACAGTTTTGCGGCTTCATCCAGTTTTCCCTGGGAAATTAGGACTGCAGCATAACAGCTTTTGCTACTTTGGGCATACCAGCTATCTTCGATTTGGGAAGTTGCCACCTCAAAATTCTCTCGGGCCAATTTCTCGGCTTCATCTAAGCGCCCGCTTTGAAGCAAAAGCCATGAGAGGTTTCGATCAACTTGGCTTAATAACTTAACATTGTCAGGATACTCACGAAGGCATGATTCCCGTATTTCCGTGGTCAACTCTAAAGCATCTGAGATACGACCAAGCCGCTCAAGCCCGTCAACAACATTTAATTGAGAAGAGAGGGTGTTTTCATCACGAACTCCATAACTAATACTATCAATTCTGCAAAGTTCCTGACAGTTGGCCAGATAGTTTCCAAATTCTCCGGTAAGACTGTTAAGTTCGCTCAGATCTTCAAGTGAGATTATAGTTTTGTCGTGCATATCCCCCAGAGTTTGCTTCCGTAGTGATAAGGCATGAGTCAAATGTTCTCGAGCATCGTTGAATTTTGACAATTGAAAATATCCAAGTCCCAGCGCACGTCTAATATCAGATTCAATTTCGGGATCATCAGGAAAAGCATCCTCTAACATTTTAGTCGATTTATCCAACAAAATACTGATCGGAACCGGTTTACCAAAACCAATCGGGATAGCGGTTTCAAAAACATTGGTTAAAAAACTTTGAGCCTTCTTTGCTTTTTCAGATTCCATAACGGCACGCTCACGCTCGGCCGAAACTTGAACCAGAAGAGTCGTTGACAGAATAACACCGGCGATCAAAACAACAAATGCGGTCGCAATTGAACCGACCAGCAGTTTGTTTTTG
>JAQBFG010000064.1:0-12719 GCA_032123495.1 Candidatus Zixiibacteriota bacterium
GGTCGAAACCGAATTTGTCTCTGTACCGTCCGATAATTTTATGAAGCAGTTTATTCATCGCCCAAAAGATAACAAAAATCATTAACACCGCTGAAAACAGACCATACCAGATATGATTTTTAATGTAATGTCCGATCTCATGCGCCATCACAAATTTTAATTCATCGGTTGTGAAATTCTTAATGATTGTATCGTACAAAACAATCCGTTTGGTGCCGAACATCCCGATAAAATAAGCATTGATCTTATTCGATTGTTTGGAGCCATCGACTTCATAAATGTCAGGATTATGAATCCCGGCCTTTTCTGCCAGCGCAGTCATCTCGGCGGCAAGCTCTTTATCTTGAAGCGGTTTAAATTCATTGAACATCGGCGTTATCACAACCGGGGCAATGATAAAAATAAAAACCATAAAAGGAATGGCACCAATAGCAAAATATAGCCACCATTTTTTGGTTTTGTTAATCAGCCGGTACAATATTGAAATAATTATCACACTAAAAAGAAGCTCGAGGCCAAGTCCTTTTAGGCCTTCGCCGAACCATTCCCCTACCGTCTGATTCGAAAAACCATATTCATGTTCGATCAAGAAATTTCGATAATAATCGACCGGAAGATTTATAAGATACATAAACAGCGTAAACAGGATTATATAAATAGAATATTCAAGAATCTTTTTCTTTGAAATGGAATTGGCCCACAGACGAAAACGAGCTGATAGTTTGGAAAATAATACTATCAGAAGAAAAGCGATTCCGATAAAGAAACTGGCAAACCGCCAGATATTTGTAAATCTTGAATAAGAAATCAGTTTCTCTTTTCGTTCCGGCGACATCGGATAGACAAAATCGTTTTCTCCGGATTCTGATGTTGCCGCAGCAGCCAAACTGTCGCCAACTGTTTCTACTGTCGAATCATTTAACTGTGTTTCATCGGCGAAACTTGAATGCATTGGAAGTGTTAAAATAATTAGAAAGGTGAAAAATAGGAATAATGTAGCAAGCCTCATAGACTTTATCCTCCTGTGACATTTCATGCGAAAATAGTCAAAAGATGGCCAAAAGTCAACAATGCAGATAGTTTGTTATTTGACATAAAAAATGAAATTTCCTCACTTTGGCTGAATTTTTATTATATTGCCAAATGAATTACACCGGTGAAATGGCTGCGTTGGCGACCGCATTTTTGTGGTCGTTTACATCAATATTTTTCACTCTGGCCGGACGGCTGATCGGCTCGTACTGGGTGAATAAATTCAGGATGCCGTTGGCGGTGCTTTTTTTATCTATCACTATGTTTTTTACAACCGGTCATTTTTTGCCGGGCGATGTTTCATCTCATGCTTTTCTGTACTTAACAGCGAGCGGGATCATCGGCTTGGCACTTGGCGATACCTGTCTGTTTCGTGCTTTTGTGATATTGGGCACAAGGTTAACGCTGCTTGTTTTTACCGTTTCACCGATTATCGCCGCAGTGACCGCCTGGATTATTCTGGGCGAAGAATTAGGTTTGATGGCGATTGTAGGTATCGGTATCACTGTCGCCGGAGTTGCCTGGGTTACTGCCGAACGCGGCAAGAAAGAAGAAAAGAATAACTATGCCGATCAGGGTTCAAAATTAACAGGTATCTTGCTTGCTCTGGGTGGAGCGGCCGGGCAGGCAATTGGCCTAGTTCTGGCAAAATCCGGAATGAGCGATGGTGTCGATCCGCTTCCGGCAACATTTATCCGAATGATTACAGCGGCGGCGGCGATTTGGATATTCAGTATATTCAAGGGTGATTTAAAAAAGACTCTTGGCAAACTTAAAAACAGCCGTGCTTTATGGTTCGCTCTTGGCGGAACAATCTGCGGTCCATTTCTTGGCGTTTGGTTATCTCTGGTAGCAGTTAATAATACCGAGGCCGGAATAGCGGCGGCAATTATGGCGATTGTTCCGGTAATGGTTATTCCACTTGTTATAATAGTATATAAGGAAAAAGTAACATTCAGGGCCATCATCGGAGCAATTATCGCTGCCGGCGGGGTCGCATTACTATTTTTGGGATAAAAAAATCCCGTCTCAAAAAAGACAGGATTTTTAAAGTAACTTGATTTGAAAAAAACTATTCCTGAATCGATACCATTTTTCTGTCTCTGCCTTTTCTTTCGAATTTCACCACACCGGTGATTTTGGCAAACAAGGTATCATCCTTCCCACGGCCAATATTGGCACCGGGAAGAATTCTTGTCCCGCGTTGTCTGATAATAATTGATCCGGCATGTACCGCCTCACCGGCATACACCTTGACACCAAGTCTTTGACCATTACTATCGCGACCGTTACGGGATGAGCCAACGCCCTTTTTATGTGCCATCTTCTACTCCAAACTTTCGGTTTCAAAATATCTGCCCGATTATACCGGGCAGAAAATTAATATATACTTTTCTCCAGAAAAATCAAGTATTAATTTGATACTTTCGCTTCCTCCGGTTTGGGTAAATTTTCCCTATCTTCAAAGGCAAATGTCAGTTTTTTATCATCGGCGCTGATTACCAGATTACAATCTCCGGCATATTGACCGCGTAAAAGCTCCTCAGCAAGCGGATCCTCAAGAAATTTCTGGAGAGCGCGTTTCAATGGGCGAGCGCCAAGCATCGGTTCAAAACCGACTTCGGCCAGAAAACTTCTGCCTTCTTCGGTAAGGCGGAAACTTATACCCTTGTCCGCCAACCGCTTAGCAATGTCAACCAATAGAATGTCAACGATCTGTTTGATATCATCAACCGTCAGCGCCCTGAAAATAATACTCTCGTCAATTCTATTCAGAAGCTCCGGATTAAACAGTTTTTTAAGCTCATCGGATACTTTTCGTTTCATAACGTCGTGTGAGGCATCAATCTGTTCGGCGCCAAATCCAACCGTTTTGCCATCTTTGATCATCCGGGTTCCGACATTGGAAGTCATAATAACAACCGTATTACGAAAATCGACTTTACGACCAAAAGAATCGGTTAATGAGCCATCATCCATCAATTGCAGCAAAATATTAAAAACGTCGGGATGAGCTTTTTCAATTTCATCAAGGAGTACGACCGAGTATGGGCGACGTCGCACCTTTTCGGTTAACTGGCCACCCTCTTCATAGCCGACATATCCGGGAGGAGCGCCAATCAATCTTGAAACAGCAAATTTCTCCATATATTCGGACATATCAATACGAATCAGCGAATCGGCATCCTCGAATAAAAACTCGGCCAAAGTTCTGGCCAGTTCGGTTTTTCCAACTCCGGTCGGTCCAAGAAATATAAACGAACCGATTGGCCGTCTCGGATCACCAAGTCCGGCTCTGGCACGACGAATCGATTTAGCCAGCACCCCAACCGCTTCATCCTGCCCAACAATCCTTCTTTTTAGTTCTTCTTCCATCCGCAAGAGACGTTTTGATTCTTTTTCTTCAAGTCGGAAAAGCGGAATTCCAGTAATCTTTGAGACAACCTGTGCGATATCATCTTCGGTAAGAACTATCTTTTCTTTTTCCCGTTGTGCTTCCCAATCAATTTTCATCTGCTCCAGTTTTTCCTTCTGGAATTTAAGATCATCACGAAGTTGCGCAGCGGTTTCAAAAGCCTGATTTTTTACAGCCTTTTCCTTTTCCTCCCTAAGTCGAGTAACTTCATTTTCCACCTGAGTAAACTCTTCCGGTCTGACATAGGTGGACAAATGAGCCCGGCTCCCGGCCTCGTCAATAATATCAATTGATTTATCGGGTTGGAACCTTCCGCTGATATATCGCGTCGATAAGGTTACCGCCGCTTCGATGGCCTCATCAGAGATTTTTAATTTATGATGCTCCTCATAGCGGGACCTCAGACCATCAAGAATTTTCACGGTATTTTCATGGTTTGGAGGTTCGACCATAATCGTTTGAAAGCGCCGGTCAAGAGCGCCGTCTTTTTCAATGTACTTACGATACTCATTCAGAGTTGTGGCACCAATACACTGCAGTTCACCACGCGAAAGGCTCGGCTTGAAAATATTACTGGCATCAAGCGAACCCTCGGCACCACCGGCTCCAACGATCGTATGCAGCTCATCGATAAAAATGATCGTATCTTTCGAATTTATAATTTCCTGCATAACTGCTTTGAGACGTTCCTCAAACTGACCGCGATATTTTGTACCGGCGACAAGCGAGGCCATATCAAGAGTAACCACACGCCGATTTTCGAGCAGTTGCGGGACCTTACCTTCAACAATACGTTGGGCCAATCCCTCAACAATAGCAGTTTTACCTACCCCCGGTTCACCAATAAGGACCGGATTATTTTTCTTACGACGGGACAATATCTGACTGACCCGCTCGATCTCATCCTGACGACCGATAATCGGATCAAGAACGCCCTTGCGGGCCAACTCGGTCAAGTCACGACCAAAATGATCAAGGGCCGGTGTTTTTGATTTTTTACGTTTCGTTTTAAAAGATGAAGGTTTGCCGCTTAGGATATTTTTCAATTCCTCATAAACTTCTTTATAATCGATTTCATACATCGAGAGAACCTGAGCAGCAACGCCTTCCTCATCTTTTAATAAGGCAAGGAGAATATGTTCGGTGTCGATATCTTTGGATTTGAGCGCCCGTGCTTCCTGTCCGGAAACCTCTAATGTCTTTTTGGCGCGCGCAGTCAAAGGAAGCTGGCCCATTGTCATTGTCCCGCCCGATGGCTGAACAACTTCTTCAATGGAAGCTTTCAAATCACCAAGATCGATGCCAAGATTGCCGACTACTTCGGCTGCTCTGCCATCGCCAAGTTTAATTAAACCAAGCAGAAGGTGTTCGGTGCCGATATAATCGTGTCGCAATCTGGCTGCCTCATCCCTGGCATATTCAATTGCTTTACGGGCTAGTTCCGTAAACATTTCATTCATTGTTATTTATCCTTATAACTAGTTGTTTTTTTCAAACTATATTTTAAATGCTGCAAATTTTTCTCTGACCATCTGCGCCCGCACACAATCACGACGATCCTGATCCATCTCTTCCATATAATATTTTTGCAAATGAGCCGGTTGTGAAAAAAGCAGTATTTCATTTATCAGCGGAATATCAATAAAATCTATAACACCGATTGCAATTCCCAATCTAAGAGCAGAGAGGAGATTCATCACTTCTTCAGAGGTCAACACATGAGCATATTTCAAAATACCATAAGAGCGCCATATTTTATCTCTTATCTGCTCAAACGCCTCATCGACCAGCAGTTGACGTGAATGGGCCTCTTCCTCAATAATATAGCGGCAGACAGTGGTCAGCGATTCAAGCGTTTCCTTCTCTGAAATACCAAGTGTTTTCTGGTTTGAGACCTGAAACAGATTTCCGAGAACATCGGTTCCCTCACCATAAAAACCACGAACGGCAACACCCATTTTGGTAATTTTTGCAATCACCCGGTCAATTTCTTTGGTGATTACCAATCCCGGCAGATGAATCAAAACCGAGGTACGCAGACCGGTTCCAACATTGGTCGGACATGATGTCAAAAATCCGAAGTCTGCATCATAATCAAATTCCAGATATTTTCCGATTTCGGCATCATATTCACTAATTGTCTGGAAAGCTTTTTCAGGATTGAGACCTGGCACCAAAGACTGCATCCGAATATGATCTTCTTCATTGATCATGATCGAAATCTGCTCATTGCGGCTCAGATATAATGCCCGGGAGTTATCATCGTGCATAAAATTGGGTGACATCAGATGCCGTTCAACCAGGAAGTCCTTATCAAGCTGTGACAATTCGGTGTCGCGAACAAAAGCACCATCTTTCATACAATCTGATTTTGCCTGAACCGCACTAAAATGTCCCACTATTTTTTCGTTGGTGTCTTTATCGGCAATGGTAGGGTATTTATACCCGGCAATATTTCTGGCCATCCGGATGCGGGTCGATATAACCACCATATTTTCGTCACCATCCCCTGAAAGCCAGGAGCTGGTCTGTTTGGCCATTTCATTTAATAATGATGTCATTATTTGCTGCCTTGCACTAAATGCTCACCTTTTACGGTCATCAGTTTATCACGTAAATCGGCGGCTCGTTCAAAATCTTCAGTTTCAACGGCCTTTTTAAGTTCTTTCTCTAATCTTTCTTCTTCTCTGATAGGAAGCATCTCATTGGTCTCCGAAACCGGAAGTTTTCCTTTGTGCAGAGAAGAACCATGGATTTTTCTCATAATCGGTTCCAACCGGGAGCGAAAGGCGCGATAACATTCGCCGCATCCAAAACGACCCTGTTGAATAAAATTTTCAAAAGTAAGTAAACAATTGGGACAACTAAGATCTTCGGTAGTTTTTTTGCCTTCAAAATGTTCCTGATGAACCAGACCTGCTAAAATCTCTGAGAGCGGAAAAGGGACATTATCAAGAGGTGAATGGAAACCTTTTCTTGCGGCACAATCCTTACACAGGGACAGAATTGTTTTTTCATTATTAACTATCTGTGTCAAATGGACCGAAGCCTCATGCTCTTTGCAATCCTGACAAAGCATAATAATCCTTAACTTTCTGCTATCTCACTGAGACAGCCGTCGGCCAGTCTGATTGTCCTATCACAACTTGCGGCCAAATCTCTATTATGCGTGGCAACCAGTATGGTTGTCGCGCGCGCCTTATTTAAATCGTTGAGCAATCTATGCAGTCTTTCTCCAGTTTTTATATCCAGGTTCCCCGACGGTTCATCGGCGAGGAGAATACCCGGATCATTAACCAGCGCCCTTGCTACCGCTACCCGTTGTTGTTCGCCTCCGGATAACTGATTTGGGCGATGATTCTTTCTATCTGTTAAACCAACATCTTTCAAGAGAAGTTCCGACATATACTCAGCTTCGCTTTTATCCTTGCCTAATATCAAGGCCGGAATCATCACATTTTCAAGGGCGGTAAAATCTTCAAGCAAATAATGGTGCTGAAAAACAAAACCGATTGTGCGGTTTCGATAGGCAGCAAGACTGCTTTCATCCTTGTCGGCCAATGGCTCATTATCTATTTCAACAGTTCCTTTGGTTGGGCGGTCAAGACCACCCAGAATATGCAGCAGGGTCGATTTGCCAACCCCCGATTCTCCGGTGATAGCAATCATAGCACCCTTTGCAACGTCAAGATTAACCCCTTTTAATACTTCAAGCAAACCTTCCGATGTTTTAAAACTCCTGCCAACCTCGCGGGCCTGCAGAAATCGGTCGTTTCCAATTGTATCCAATTTGAAACCCTCATTAGAAGTCAAAACAATGTTTATATAACTATTTTCGCCAAATTTCCCAAATTATTTAGATAAGCTTATTGTTTTCATAGGTTTATTGTCGTAAAACCTCAATAACTGACTGTCCCGAAGCCCTTAACGCCGGATAAAGGGCGGCCAGAAAGCAGATGACAATGGTCAGCGAACCGGCAAAAAAGAAATCTACAAAATGGACATCAATCGGCAAATAGCTGATAAAATACAGCTCGGCCGGCATCGAGACGATCTGGTAATGATTTTGAAGCCAGGCGGCGCCCAGAGCGAGAAGCCACCCCAGAACAATTCCAGCCGTTCCGATTATCAGGCCGTTGTAAACAAATATTTTAGCTATCGAAAAACGGGTCGAACCGATCGTTTTTAGTGTTCCAATTTCGGTCCGTTTTTCCATCGCCATCATAACCAAAGTGGAGATTATCGAAAAGGCAGCCACCAATACAATCAAAATAAAACCGATAAACAGAATCTTTTTTTCAAACTCTATCCATGAAAAAAGATTTCGGTGCAAAACATTCCACGGAATCACATCGTACCCACTGCCAAGTTTTTCTTCTAATCTTGGAGTTATCATATCGGCCAGAAAAATATCGGTCAGTTTCAGATGGATCCCGGTCACTTCATCTCCAAGTTTAAAAAGCTTTTGCGCCGAGGAAAGCGGGATATACGCCATCTGGGCATCAAACTCGTACATCCCGGTTTCAAAAATACCGGTGACATAATATTTGGCTACTCGCGGACGGCTCGAACGGCGCAGGTCCTCCCCGCGTAAAGAATACAAAACAATCGGATCTTCAAGAGTCACTCCCAATCGGTCGGCCAAAGTGATCCCAAGCAGAATACCTCCGGCCGCGGTCGAATCATCAAGAGCTGCAATATCAAATCTGTAATCACCAAGCAGAATATCATCGGCGATACTGGCGGTTCTTTTCTCATTTTCCAAATCAATTCCACGGACAACAATTCCATCACCGGCCGATTCAGATGATACCGCCGCTTTGTAATAAATAAACGGTGATGAAGCTACCACTCCTTCGACCGTTTCAATATCAGCCATTACATCTTCATAATCGCTGATAGTCAGTTGTCCGTATGGAAATATTGTGATATGTGAAGTCGTTCCCAAAAGCCTGGTGCGTAGTTCGCGTTCAAAGCCATTGTGCATCGACATCACAAAACAGACCACGGCCACCCCGAGCATCACCCCAAAAATAGTTATCAGGGTCGAAACAGAAGTGAAAAACCGACCGGATCGAAGATACCGGCCGGCTATAAATCGTTCATAGTACATAAATAATTATAAGTCCTTTGTTCCAGTATCAGAATCTGATTTTTGTCCTTCCGGTTTCATTTGCGGGAAGAACAGGACATCCTGAATCGAGTGGGTGTCGGTCAGAAGCATCACGAGACGATCGATCCCGATTCCAAGTCCACCGGTCGGTGGCATACCATGCTGCAACGCCCGAATATAATCTTCATCAAGCTGATGCGCTTCATCGTCACCGGCACGTCCAGCCTTGACCTGATCTTTGAACCTCTTCAGCTGATCTTCCGGATCGTTTAACTCTGAAAAAGCGTTGGCCATCTCCAGTCCGGCAATAAACAGTTCAAACCGTTCGGTCAATCTGGGGTTGTCACGATGCACCTTGGCCAGCGGTGAAATCTCTTGCGGAAAATCTTTGATGTAGGTCGGCTGGATCAGATTCGGTTCAACAAACCTTTCGAAGAACGCCTCGACCACTTTCCCCCAGTTTATTAAGGGTTTCGTATCCATTTCTGCCTTTTTAGCTTCTTCCAATGCCTGCTCGTAATCAAGCGGCAAAAGATCGATACCGGTTGCCTCTTTGATCGCGTCGATCATTGAGATTTCCTTAAAGTCCGGTTCAAAATCAATTTCGTACTCTTCAAATTTGAATTTGCACGCACCGTGTAATTCTTTGGCGGCAGTCCTAAGCAGATCCTGCACCAGCGCCATAATGTCAGTGTAATCGGCGTATGCCCAGTACAGCTCAATCATGGAGAACTCAGGATTATGCAGTCGGTCCATTCCTTCGTTACGAAAATCTTTGCAGTACTCCCAGATTTTATCAAATCCGCCGACAATCAGACGCTTGAGATAAAGTTCATCGGCGATCCGAAGGTACAAATCCATATGAAGCCGATGATGAAAAGTCTTAAACGGTTTGGCCATCGCCCCGCCGTAAAGTGGTTGCAGAATAGGAGTTTCGACTTCAAGAAAATCGCGATCATTTAAAAAATCCCGAATCGATTTTATTATCCGACTCCGCTTGATAAATATTTCGCGAACCTCCGGGTGTACTATCAAATCAGCATAACGGCGGCGGTAGCGGATATCTTTATCAACCAGTCCGGCATGTTTATCCGGCAGCGGATGAATCGATTTACAGAGAACTTCGAAGGTACTGACCATCACCGTTTTTTCACCGGTTTGTGTCGTGAAAAAAGTTCCGGTAACGCCAACAATATCGCCCAAATCAAGTTTATCAAAAACCTTAAATTCAGGTTTGCCGACAATATCAATTTTTAGATAGATCTGTACCCGACCGGTCATATCGTGGATATCGGCAAAAAGCGCCTTGCCCATTTTCCGTTTAAGCATTATTCGTCCGGCCAGTTTCATCTCTGTTTCATCGGCGGCAAATTTATCAAAATTCTCAACCGCCTCGGCTATTTTATGACTGCGGTCATACCTGTATGGATACGGATTGATTCCTTTTTCGCGCAGAACAGCAACTTTTTGAATACGGGTTTTAATAAGTTCGCTGACCGGTATTTGCGGTTTTTCCGGTCTTTCTATTTTTGCCTGCGTTTCGTCTTCTTTTTTATTTTGATCGGTCATATAAAAAATCCCATTTACTACTTTTTCTTTTTGCTCAAATTTAGCCTTTTTATTTTTCTGGCCATTTCCGAGGCGACCGCCGGCGGAACTAATCCGTCGATATCCCCCCCATTAGTGGCAACATCTTTGACAATAGTTGATGACAGGTACACCCATGACAGCGACGGCATCAAAAAAACCGTTTCAATGTCATGTGCCAGTCTACGATTCATCAGCGCCATTTGAAATTCATATTCAAAATCGGAAACCGCCCGCAAACCGCGGATAATAGAACAGGCACCTTTTTTACTGGCCAGATCAGCCAGCAGACAGTCAAATTTGATTACTTCAACTTCTTTGAATTGTTTGGTACTCTCCTTGACCAGATTAAATCGTTCGGTATGGCTAAACATCGGCGATTTCCCGGCATTTTTGGCAACCGCGACAATCAGACCATCAAACAATCCGCAGGCTCTTTGGATCAATGATATATGACCATTGGTTATCGGATCAAATGTCCCGGGATATATGGCAATTCTTTTTTTCATTGTACTATTCTTTTTCTTTTTCAGCTTCGTTGATAGCATAAAATGTCACTTCAGTTTGACCGAACTTCCTTCTCTTAAGAAGTTTAAAACGGTTATCTGTAACCTCCACCCCAAATTTATGTTCAATAATAAGGAATCCATCAGGCCTTAGCAAGTTATATTGGGTAACAACTTCGGCCACATCGTTGGGACTAAATTTTTCATACGGCGGATCGGCAAAAATCAGATCAAACTGCTTTTCTTCTTGTTGCAAAAGACGGCAGGCAGCTTTGTAATCAGATTTTATCAATCGCAAAGTCAGTTCCAAAGATTTCAGATTGGCTTTGATAGCATCAGCCTGCTGAAACCCCTTTTCGATCAAAATAGCCGAGATTGCTCCGCGAGAAACTGCCTCAATGCCGAGAGCACCGGAACCGGCAAAAATATCAAGAACTTCTTTGCCCTCAATATCATTCATCAGGATACTAAAAATTGATTCACGGACCTTATCAGTGGTTGGACGCGACACCATCCCGGTTGCCGCCCTTAATATTCGACCGCCATATATGCCGCCGGTTACCCTCATTAGTTATTTACCGTTAGTCCCAAACTAACCAGAAAATGTCCGGCTTGATTAACTAACTCCGGAGTAAACAAAGCAGTTTTAATAGTCGGAGAGATCGTTCGCAACTGTAGTTTTTGCTCGATAGTTTCATTAGATTCTTTTCCGGCCAAAGACCCGGTAACAACTAATAGTGATAGCGGTGATGTATAACCAGCCTTAAACAGATTACTCATGTTATACTGGATCGTAACTTTCAGATCGGTTAGAAAAGATTCGGATACTAGTCCGTTATCAGTATGCTCGGTATCGCTATTTATAATTGATCCGACAAAAATCGGCTGATCGTTATTAACAAAACAGTATGAAACAGACGATGGTGACAAATCCAGCAGGCAGATAAGTTCGCCCCCCTCGCGCCAGCAAAATTTTTGATACCCATCGGCCATAGCAAGCGCCCGAAGTTTATAACCGGCCGGTTTCATAAATCGCTCTTCAAAGAATTTATCTTGTTTATCTATTAGAAACCTATGACATCCAAAAACTAGATATTCGGAACCACCGTTAACAGAATTGGCGCTGATGTAAAGCTCATCTTTTGTTTCAAGCAAGGTTGAGCTAAACTCAAATTCGGCCAGCTCTTTTCCGTCGATATTTTTATGCGTAGAAATTTTTACTCTTTTAATTATTGCTTTATCCTCGGGAACCGAGAATTGCAGCAATCCGGATCTGTCTATTTTTTCCCAATTGATTTCATTGATACCGGTTTGGGTTAGTTGATTAATTAAAATTGAACCGCCGGAACAGTTACATACCGCCAGTTGAATATCCTGCCCGACCAAATCAACGCCATATTTTATTTTATTTGTTTCTACCAAGTTCGAACCTTTATGTATGATTTAATTTTTTCATAAGTCGTGTAACCAATCCCCTGTACCGCCATAACATCCTCCGGTTTTTCATAGCGGCCGATGCTGTCACGATAAGCTACTATCCGCGAGGCAAGAACCGGTCCGATTCCAGGAATCAATTCCAGCGAGTCAGCCGGTGATAAATTTAAATCAACCGCAAAAACCGGGGCATAAGTTAAATCGCCATCACCCAATTGCACCGCGAATTTAAATTCTTCTTTTTCAACAGTTGCATAACTTCTCACAAATTCCAGAACAGAGCCGACCAATAAAAGTCCGACCAGAAAAAGCAAAAGCTTTATCTGCAATAGTGAGAAGTCAAAAAACCGGTTCATCTGTTTCTCCAAAAAACTCAATATAGTTGAATAAATATAAATAACAGCAGATAAAAATCAATTACACAAACCAGATTATTTTTTGGTTACTAAAATTATTCCGCTTAATATAAAAACCGAACCAAAGGCTGTGAAGGCAGATAATGTTTCTGACATTAAAAAATATCCCAGACCAATCGCGATGATGGGAGTTATAAATGCTATTAGCGAAAGTGAAATAACCTTAATTTTTTTAATAACCAATAATACCCGGTAAAAGCCAGAACCGATCCAAA